>NZ_JAEQDD010000139.1:0-12372 GCF_020737885.1 Microcoleus sp. PH2017_34_RAT_O_A
GTGCGCCTGACTCTGACACCCCAAATTTACCTCCAGCGAATCGTGGAAAAGAACGGTGGAAATCCCTTTTCCCCCGACAGCTACGGGCTGAGAGCAAAGCTGGGCGCGACTTTGGGCCCGCGCACCAGCCTTGAAGGATCGGCGTTATTTCTGAATTTTGATAATTTCCCGAATTTAGCTGAAAATGCTTTTCGGGGTAATGTGCGCTTGCGACAGTCGATCGGCAATCACAATTTAGCAGCAGAATATAGTTATCGCGATCGACTGTTTAACGGTTCTCTAGGCTTTCAAACCGTCAACAGCAGTCTCGGGGCCGTCCTCACTTCCCCACAGATGCAAATCGGCAATACAGGCATCAATTTCAGCTACCAAGCTGGATATCAATTTATCAATGCTGACACCGATCGAGCAGATTTGCTCGAACCAGTGCGCGAAAACAACCGCATCGATTTGGGCCGAGGCCAAGTCAGCGTCGCCCTCAGCCGCGGCTTCAACCTGTGGCAAGGTCAACCGCTGCCCCGCACTCCCACCCAGGGTTTGAGGTACACCCGGACGCCGGTGGTTCCCTTCTTACAACTGGCTTTGGGAGTCCGAGGAGTAGGCTCTTATTACAGTAGTGGCGATCGACAAAATTCGATCGCCAGCAGCATCGGCATTCAAGGGCAGTTCGGCCATTTCTCCCGCCCTTTCCTCGACTACACTGGATTTAACGTGACTTACACTCAGGTAGCGCGGGACGGGGTATCGCCTTATTTGTTCGATCGGCTAGTAGATTTGAAAGTCCTGTCTTTTGGACTCGTGCAGCAAGTTTACGGAGGCTTTCGAGTCGGATTTCAAAGTGCTATTAATCTAGACAGCAGGGAAACAATCAGTACGAACTACACTTTAGAATACAGCCGTCGCAGCTACGCAATTATTTTGCGTTTTAATCCTGAGCGTCAAGTCGGCAGCCTGACGTTTAGAATTAGTGACTTCAACTGGAACGGCACACCCCAACCATTTTCCGGGGACGTGCGAACAGTAGAAGGAGGCGTGCGTTTATCCGATTAATTCAATTGGGTAATTAGTAATGGGTAATTGGTAATTGGTAATTGGTTATTGGTTATTGGGTTATTGGTTATTGGTTATTTGTTATTGGTTATTTGTTATTTGTTATTGGTAATAATGAAGCCAAAAAAATCAACAATTCTCAATTCTCCAATTCTCAATTCTCCAATTCTCCCTTCCCAAGAAAGAAAAACTAACGTTCGCGTTGCCTCGTAGGCGACACCACTCCTAACAACTAACAACTAACAACTGACAACTAACAACTGACAACTAACAACTGACAACTAACAACTAACAACTGACAACTAACAACTGACAACTAACAACTAACAACTGACAACTGACAACTGACAACTAACAACTGACAACTGACAAATTACCAATTCCCATGACAGATGGACGTACAATATCTGCACAAGCAGCGGCTCTGCTGGTTCACTACGGTTTTGACCTAGGTGGCAAAAAAGCAGAGAAATTGGCTGGTGAATGGTTGACCAAGTATCCCGGCTATTGGTTGCGTTTAGCAGTGGTTGAAGCGCTTTATCAAGGGCGCTACAAAGCTGTTTCTGTCGGACAGCTATTGAGTATGTGGCACCGGATAGGCCAACCACTCTATCATTTTAATCGCGAGTTTGAACGCTTAGTTTGCAACAATTTTCCTCAAGATTTAACCTTTGAAAGTTATGCTCAACCGTCGCAGGAAGAGATACTTTTATCCCACCCGGAATCCGAATTCGGTGTCGCCGAAATAGATACGAGCAAGCAGTCAGAAGCAGAACTCGATCGCGCGTCAGATGCAGAAGTCCCGAATACAGAAGCCCCGGAAACAGAAAAACTCGCCACTGCTGGCGATCGCACTCAAGAAAATACAGAAGTTGTAGTATATGAAGATGTGGATGTTACGGCTCTGGCCGATGGAGCCGAACCCGATCGCAAATTAACAGACAAACCTGTCAAAAAATCATTCCCAGTTGTCAAACACACTGATTTTCACGCCAAGTTAAAAGCCGTTGCCCGAGAAGGCCGCAGAAAGAAAGGAGAAAGCATCAAAAAGAAATAAGGTGTCAGTCGATTTTCTATGTTTAGATTTACTTCACAGATTCATCTGGGAGCTTGAAAAGGAGTCTAAAATTTTGGGATAATTACTCAGGATAGTCGGGGCTTGTATTCATTTTGGGAAATTAGATATAGAGGTTCTCCCTGCAAGTGAGGTACTCACCAATTACCAGAAAGAATTGGTTGAAAGCCGGAACCCTTATAGGGAGAAATAAAAATCAGACTATTCATTACTCCAATCCTCGGACTTCCTTTGTCAACTGTCAACTGTCAACTGTCAACTGTCAACTGTCAACTGTCAACTGTCAACGGTCAACGGTCAACTGTCAACTTTTCGGACTTCCACCCATCCGAATTTCCGAACAAAAAGATGCTTGTTCCGTACCGTCAGCTTGCTTAACAACGCTAGTCCGCAAGCGCAGATTGGGGATGAGATACCACAGCCTTTCTTCTGCATGGACAGTATCTGATTCTGTAATCAATGTCAGCACATCGTCGCCGCCCATCACGTAGCGGGTGTTTCCCTTGGCTTGCAATACTTTGCCTTCGCTGGGATTGTCGGGATTCGGGACGATCGCCAATATTGTAGAACCAACTTGTTTAGCTTGGTTGCGATCGGGAACACCGTCCCAAGAAATCCGAACGCCCCTGAGTCCAGTTGAGTCCGGGTTAGTCGAGTGCTGTTGGCAAAGTTTGACGACTGCTGCATCGTTAGCTGTCAGCATTTCTATTTTGAGGTCAGATTTACCTGCTTGCAATTCCCCAGAATTGAGATTGTGTACGGTGCGCTGGGAAAACCATTTGCCTGCACTTAACTCGAAAAACTCGATAACATCCATGAAATTTGTCTCTAAACTTAAATAGTTCTTGATTTGCGATCGCGACTTGCGCGCTATCGAGTCAGAAAACCGGTTTTTTCTTGAGTAACTAGCCGCCCAACCAATGATTTTAGCGAGAAACCCGGTTTAAGAGTGCAAGTCCTGTTTTCTATTTTAAAGGAACGGGGCGCACCTGCAAAGCTTTCCGGGAGGTTTGAGTCAAGCAGGTTGCAGGTGCGGTTGAGGCACGAAACCCAAGCAGGCGGGCATCTGTCGGGCAGATCCAGCCCGATCGACCTAAAATTAGAGCATTCGCTACCGTATTTCGCTAAACAAGTCTTGTTCGCACATCAAACAGGATGGCGATCGCTCAAAAATTTTAGCTTAACTCCGTCCCAAAACGGGTACAGGCTGCCAACTTAACTCTTGGCCCCAAATTTTAGATCAATGTTCAACTTTCCCGATTCACTGCGCTGCAAGTCAATTTTTTAATCGTAAACGCGCCCAAGCCTCCGTCCGTCTCAAACTTGTACAGCCACTTTTCCTGAGAGTAGCCGAAGGAAGTCGAAGTATCTAAAATCTAAAATCTAAAATCTAAAATCTAAAATCTAAAATCTAAAATCTAAAATCTATTGGTAGTGTGGAGCGATCGACAATCATTCCCCAAAACCCGTTATGTTAAGAAAAACAACGATATATGTCAGATAGTTGTCGATCGCTAGATTTTGGGCTTTGAGTTGAACGATCTTGGCGGCGGTTGATGGCAATCGCAGGCATTGAAAATTCTCAAACCAGACTCAGACAAAAAAACCAGCGATTCATCGAACGATCGCCAAACCGAGGGCAGCAGCCCGGTAGCAAATAGCCTTTAAATATGCCATGCTAAGTAAACGAGCAAAGTAAGCAAGAAAACTTTCTCGATCGGGTTTTGGGCAAGGTGCAGCTAGCGATCGCATACATTAAAAAAAGACATACACAAATTTATGAGCGAGTTTACACAAGGGCTGGATAAAATGCAGCCCGCAGAACAGACGCACTGTTTGGGAATCCTACCAAGTCAGCTAGCAGCGACTTCCGACTCAGAGAAATTATACAGCTTACTAACAGATTACAATTTTATTGAAGCCAAGCTGTCAGCAGCGGGAGCACAAGCGCTAATAGAAGATTACGATTTAGCAACAAGTCCCGATATTATCACCTCCGATGAAAAAGCCGACAAACTCAAATTAATCCAAGAAGCAATCAGGCTTTCTGCCCACATTTTAGCCAAAGATAAAACCCAACTAGCTACCCAACTAATTGCCCGGTTGATGCGCTTTGAAATTCCCGAAATTCAAGCACTGCTAGCCCAAGCACAACAACAGAAAATACCCTGGCTGCGGCCGCTAACCCCCAGTTTTACCCCCCCTGGCGGCAGATTGCTACGCACTCTCACCGGACATACAGATTGGGTACAAGCTGTAGCAATTACCCCCGACGGCAAGCGAGCAATTTCTGCATCCTCCGACCACACTCTCAAAGTTTGGGACTTAGAAACAGGAGAAGAACTTTCCACCCTCAAAGGTCATCTTACCTACGTCAATGCTGTAGCAGTAACCCCAGACGGAACAAAAGTAATTTCAGGTTCTTGGGACAATACTATTAAAATTTGGAATTTAGCTACTGGAACAGAAATATTAACATTTGCAGGCGATACTTTTGCAGTAGAAGCCGTAGCAGTAACTCCCGACGGCAAGCGAGTAATTTCTGGTTCATGGGACGGCAGCATAAAAGTTTGGGATTTGTCAACAGGGGCAGTGATTTTCAACCTCAAAGGTCACAGCAGTTTTGTCCAGTCCGTAGCAGTAACTCCAGACAGCAAGCGGTTGATTTCCGGGTCTGGCGACAACAGCATTAAAGTCTGGAACCTAGAAACAGGAAAAGAACTTTTTACCCTTACCGGTCACGCAGATTGGGTAAAAGCTGTAGCAGTAACTCCCGACGGCGAACACATAATTTCCGGCAGTTACGACGGCACAATCAAAGTTTGGAGTTTGAGTGCCAGAGAAAAACTTTTCACTTTAGGAATTCACAGCAGTTTCGTCCAAGCTGTGGCAGTCAGTCCCGACGGAAAACGGGTAATTTCGGCGGCCGGCGACAAAACGCTGAAAGTTTGGAATTTGGAAACAAAAGAAGAACTATTTACTTTTACCAATCACATCGCCCCGGTGAATGCTGTTGCTGTCACCCCCGACGGCAAGCGGATAGTTTCTGGTTCCTCTGACAAAACTCTCAAAGTTTGGCACTTAGAAACAGGCAAAGAAAATTTATCATCTGCGGGTCACGATGACTGGGTAAATGCTTTAGCAGTGACAGCCGACGGTAAAAAAGCAATTTCCGGTTCTGGAGACAACAGCATTAAAGTCTGGAATCTGGCAAATGGAGAGGAAATTTTTGCTATTCCCGGTCATAAAGATTGGGTAAAAGCAATCGCTGTTACCCCGGACAGCCAGAGAATAGTTTCAGGTTCAGGTGACAAAACAGTTAAAGTTTGGAATCTGGAAACTGGAGAAGAAATATTTAGTCTGACAGGTCATACAGATTGGGTAAATTCGGTTGCTGTTACCCCCGACGGCAGGCTGGCGATTTCTGGTTCGGGAGACAAAAGTATTAAAATTTGGAATTTGGAAACAGGAGAGGAAGTTTTTACATTTATCGGTCACACCGACGGGATAAAAGCTGTGGCAGTTACTCCCGATGGCAAGCGGATAATTTCGGCTTCCGGCGACACAAGTCTGAAAGTTTGGAGTTTGGGAAAAGAAAATAATATTTTGGCAAATTTATGGAATTTAGTCGTTAAAAATCAACTTTTTACTCTTAAAGGTCATGAGAGTTTTGTGAATGCTGTGGTAGTTACCACAGACGGTAAATGGGGAATTTCTGGGGGAAGGAAGAAACTGATTAAAGTTTGGGATTTGTCAAGTCAAAAGGAAATTTTTACTTTGACGGGTCATGCGGATGCGATTACAGCTTTGGCGACTGTGGGAAATAGAGTGATTTCAGTTTCGGATGATAATACTCTGAAAGTTTGGGATTTGTTGAGTCGAAAAATAGTTGCTACTTTCAGGGGAGATAGTGCTTTGAAAGCTTGCGCTATGGCACCAGATGGGGTGACAATTGTCGCGGCGGAAGCTTCGGGACAAGTGCATTTTTTGAAGTTGGAAGAGGGGAAGAGTCAGTTGAGAGTTGACAGTTGACAGTTGAGAGTTGACATGGTTCCGATCGCACTTTTGCTCAATTTGAAAAGTGCGATCGACCTTTTCCCCAATCCAGTTTACAATTGTTCGGGGTCAATGCCGATCGATCGCAGTCTGTCTAACTTAATTCATCTGGGTTAATTCCCATTTCTCGCAGCCGTTCCGCCAAAAGTTGCGATCGCCGCCGTTCCTCTCCTAAAGCTGTTTCTGCAAGTTCTGCCCGCTGTTCGGCTTGTTCTGTCCGCTGTTCGGCTTGTTCTAGGCGTTGACAAATCTCAACGTAGGAGAAAAACCTAGTTCCATCAGGTCGATAAATTTGCAATTCATCGCCTGATAAATCGAACCGGATGGCTAACCTGGGACTCGCGTAGTTTTCCATAGATGCGATCGCATCCAAGCCGTCTTCTCCCCGCAACCAACCCCTGAGTTGATTGTTAGTAGGATTGTAAATGTAATATTCTTCAACTTGGTGGCGATCGTAAAATAGTAATTTCGTCTCCATTTCATCTTGCGTATTGCTAGGAGAGAGAATCTCAAACACAACTTGTGGTGCAATTCCTGACTCGTTCCACTGCTGATAAGAACTCCGTCTCCTTTTCGGTGTGCCGAAGACAACCATCACATCGGGGGCATTAACAATATTTGGTCTTCCCTGAACCGGATACCAAAATAAATCCCCCGCTACAAATACATTCTCGTCATTAGCATACATCCATTCTAGATTTTGCTCAATGACTAGAATCCAGCGAAACTGGTCGGTATTGTTTGCCATTGGTTTGCCGTCGCTTTCGGGGTAGATAATCTCTTCCTGAGTGGGGACTGGGATTTGACTTACCATAACAGTTGTGCGGGGTGAAATACTGTTGAATTTAATTTTAGCAGTTTACGAGGAGTCAGAAGCGCGATCCTCTGCGAGGGCTTCGCCAACGAGCTTTCTCAAAATAACCTATTTCCCTCTCTTCCTCTGCGCCCTCTGCGCCCTCTGCGGTAAAAAATCTTATTCTTGACACTCCTCGACCTGAAGGTGCGAGGATTCTTGAGGAATTTCTACCTCAATTTCCCTGTTTCCAGGGTTCCCAGACTCCTCACGTTTGCTCAATCGAGCGCGAGGATATCTTCTGGGCGTTTAGGCGCGAACGCCAGGTTTCGCGGAGTCCCCGCGTACCAAATTTAAAGCTCGATCGCGAATAGTTTTTGCTGCACCTATATCAGCGTGTTCGTGGTAGCCACATTCAGTGCAAATGAACTTTTCGCCATCTCTATTAGACTTGTCGATGTGACCGCAATTCCGACATTCTTGACTGGAGTATTTGGGATTAACCTTGATTACGATTTTTCCTTGCTTTGCAGCCAGATACTCAATCTTCAGTATTAACTCGCCCCAGCCTGCATCAGAAATAGAACGGTTTAAACCTCTCTTCCTTGATTGCCCATTTTTCAGAAATCTACCTGTTTTTTCGTCAACCTTTACTCGACATCGGCGCATCATGCCGGAAATATTCAAGTCCTCTAGAGCAATCGCGTCAACGTTACGTGACACTATTTTATTGGCAACCTTCCATTGGTAAGCTTGACGCTTATTGCTAATTCTTTGGTGGAAAAGCCCTAGTTTTTTAGCTGCTTTTTTGCGGTTATTACTCCCTTTTGCTTTTCGACTGACCAATAATTTCTTGATGGTACCCGCCACGTGATTTATCCGTGGAATCAATCCCAAATCGAAAATCTAAAATCCTCTCTTCCCCCGAATTTATCCGTGGGGTCAATCTAAAATCTAAAATCTAAAATCTAAAATCGACTGACTTGTCTCTGTCTAATTCTCAGTGTGCGTTTAGCTTTTTTGGTGGCTGAAAACTTGGGATTTTCAATTTGAGCTCCATCTGATAGATGGACTAATTTTGTAATTCCCATATCGCAACCAATTACCTTGACGACATCTTTGAGAGGTTTTGTCGTGTAATCGGGGACAGACTTGTCCTCAATGCGGACGGATACATACCAGCCATTCTGTCGCTTTCTTACCGCACAAGCTTTAATGGTAAAGCCACCAGGAATTGGGCGCGAGTTGTGGAAACGCATCCAACCTAACTTTGGCAAGTAAATTTTACTACCTTGTATTTTTACCCCCATCATAAATGTGAAGGAAGTGAAATTGCTGCGATTCTTGAATTTAGGAAAGCCGCGTCCGTCAAAAAAATTATTATAGGCAGTGTCTAACCGTTTGACGTTCTGTTGTAGAACTGTCGAATCTATCCCGGCAAACCAGGGTCTAGCTGCTTTCAGTTCGGGCAACGCTGTGATTTGAATGTGGCCTGGGTTGCGCCGAGGGTTTTTAACTTTCCCCTTTTTATCTGTTTTGCCTATTTTCCAAGGTTCCCCAGTGGCACCGTTTTTACTGACACAACTGGTCAACGGACAGGCTTCACTTTTTGTCCTAAGGTCGCAATAGTTGCCTTGAATGAACTGTTGGCTATACTGAGTGATCCTGTCATTAAGACACCAGTTGAAATGGCTTCGCAAAATATCCACCCAATTAGACATTTTTAAGTCTTGTGTTTGATTTGGACGCAACTTGTATACATAGTTTGTCAACAAGTTTAACTCCTCGTTTTTCTTGAGCTGTTATTAGTATATAGTGAAATACTTGCGTGTTTGTACTTTTTACATTTCTTTAGGAAAGAGGGTTTAAGGTTTATAGTTTTACTTACAAAGCCGTCCTATAAGGACGAGGTTTTAGACCCATTTCTCTGATAAAAAATCGCAGCGAAAAGCAGGGCGGACACCGCCCGCCCCAGCAAACTACTTCCGCTGCAACTGTACCCCACGAATAGAATAATCCAAAAGCTCGATCGGGTGCATCAAAGTAACAGCCTTCCCCTGCAACTCCAAATGCTTCTTAATTTGCAAAGAACAACCAGGATTAGAAGAAGCAATCAACTCAGCCCCAGTATTCAGCAAATTCTCCACCTTTTGTACTCCCAAATCATCCGCAATTTCCGGCTGAAGCATATTGTAAACCCCCGCACTCCCGCAACACAAAGCAGCATCCACAGGTTCTTTCAACTTCACGCCAGGAATTTGTTGCAGCAACTGGCGCGGCTGCAAACTAATCTTTTGTCCGTGCAACAAATGACACGCATCATGATAAACAATCGTCAAATCTCTCTCAGTCAAAGGATTGAGTTTCGCCGTAATTCCCGCAGTTGCCAAAAATTCTTGTATGTCCTTCACATTAGCAGCAAAATTCTCAGCTTTCTCCCGATAATCCGGGTCATCTGCTAAAATGTGACCGTATTCTTTCAAAGTGTGGCCGCACCCAGCAGCATTGATAATTACACAATCAACGCCCGTATTTTCAAAGCTGTCAATCATTTGTCTCGCCAAAGCTTTCGCCTGTTCCGCTTGTCCTTGATGTTCCGGCAAAGCAGCACAGCATCCTTGACTTTTCGGAATCACAACCTCGCAGCCATTAGCCGTCAAAACTCGCACCGTAGCTTCATTAACTGGCGAGAACAACAACCTCTGCACGCAGCCTAAAATCACCCCAACTCGATAGCGTTTCTCCCCTTGTGCGGGAATGACTTCGGGCAAATTATCCCGGAAAGAATCAACTGTTACCTCGGGCAAAATTGATTCCATCGCCGCCAAGCGGGGAAATACTTTTTTCAGCAAACCTGTTTGGCGAATTAGTTTTGGCAGTCCTAATTTTTGATAAATAAACAGCGGTACCAGCAAAGGCCGCAATCTGTGAGGATAAGGAAAGAGATTAAAAATTAGAGTGCGAATTACATTGTCAGAAAAAGTGCGTTTTTGATTTCGGGTAACTTGGTGGCGAGTTGCGGAAATTAACTTGTCGTATTGAACTCCAGAAGGGCAAGTTGTGACGCAGGCTAAACAGCCCAAACAAGTATCGAAATGCTGCGATGTTGCTTCGTTTAAAGGTGCGTCGCCTTCGTTGATTGCATCCATTAAATAAATGCGGCCTCTGGGCGAATCCATTTCTTTGCCGAGTACCCGATAACTCGGACAAGTTGACAAGCAAAAACCGCAGTGCACGCAAGTATCGATCAATTTGGGATCTGGCGGATTGTTGGCGTCGAAACCCGGGATTTCGAGAGTTTTCAAGTGGGGGTTTTGTGCTAGGAAATTGCTTTCTTTAGCAGGTTTTAAGTCGTCGCTGGGAATTGTAGAATTTTCGGAAGTTTGCATAATATATTACCTAATTATTTTGGTTCGTAGTCAGGACTTTAGTCCTTTCAAATTGCCAGCCTAACTCCATCAAGCAAACAAAAACTTCTCTTCTCTTCTTTTCTCTTCCTTTGCGGTCTTTGCGCCTTCGCGGTTCGTTAAAAAACAAATCTGGTTCACAAATAGACATCTCCATAAAAACCAGTATTGAACAGGCAGGATGCCTGTTCCACAATAAATATGGTCGAGGTATAATGATTTAGACCGGGATTCAATAAAAACTGAACTCCTTACTGCAAACTTTAAACTAAATACCGCTGATAAAACGATCGCAATTTAAAATATTCTCCGGGTCAAACTCTTGCTTGATGCGACGCATTAGATCGATCGCACTTCCAGTATAGCCCCAAACATCTAACCCTTGCTTGATGTGGGCTGGCGCAGCCAAAACCGTCAGAAAACCGCCTTTAGCTTCGCACGCCCTGCGTACCTGCAACAGCGTTTCGGCTGTCGCAGTCTCAAACCGCAAAACTCCTAAACCGCTGCCCGCATGAATCAAAGCATCCTGTACCGGCAACTCGTTAATTGCCTTGACTGCTTCCGAGGGTCTGATGCCTATTTTGCAAATAATTGCTGAATTATTCCCAGAATTCCAGACTGTTTCTGGCAATCTTTGCCATAATTTATCCTCATCATTTTCGCCGCAGCTAGTGCCTTGCAATCCCAACTTTTCGCCAACTTCCAACAACCGGGCGGATTGTTGTTTAACGCTTTCGGCGATGCTTTGAAACCTCACTACCAATCCCGAACCTTTACCCAAACTCAGTTTTTCTACTAACTGTGGTGACAGCAAATCAACGGCTGTCGGTGTTAAAGCAGAAGATAATAAAATTTGAGCAGCTTCAGCTAAAGCATTAGTTTCTCCTGTCAGTATGACAGTTCCCGATGATTCCGGCAGCGGATAAACTCGGAATGTTACTTGACTGATGACGCCTAATGTGCCGTAGGAACCGGTCAACAGTTTCATTAAGTCGTAACCGGCGACATTTTTCACAACTCGACCTCCGGCTACAGCAATTTTACCGTCCGATCGCACAAACGTAATTCCCAACAACAAATCGCGCACGCCCCGGTAGCGGTGCCGCAGCGAACCAGTATCAGCAGTAGCGACAATCCCGCCCAAAGTTGCCTGTTGCGGATATGCTGGATCGATCGGCAAAAATTGACCTGCTTTACCTAAAATTTCCTGCAAATCGGCAAACTTCATGCCCGCCTCCGCAGTCACCGTTAAATCGCCCACAGCGTGTTCTACCAGCCGATTCAGGCGCGCCGTACTCACCACAACGATCCCCCCTGCATCAGGAGATCCCCCTAAATCCCCCTTAAAAAGGGGGACTTTGACAACATCTTGCTCCCCCCTTGTTAAGGGGGGCTGGGGGGGATCGGAGTCTAATTGGACTAAACCGCCCCAATCGAGTTTGCTGCCACTCCCTGTCGGCAAGAGTCCCCAGCGATTTCGCCCTGCACAAGCAATCACTGCGGCGAGTTCTTCCTGAGTATGGGGATAAACGGTACAGGCTATTGAAGTACCTGGGGCAACAGCTTTTTCTACCCGTTCTTGCCAAAAAGCCTCTATATCTTGCCGCAGACAAATGCCAGCAGTGCCGACAATACCCTCTAATTCTTGTGTGCTAACGTAATTTTCTGCCGAAATATTTTTCATGAAGGTTCTCAGACGCCCAGTAAACAAACAATCAAAACAGCCCCTCAAACCATTAAATATGAATACGAGCCGATATTCTAAACATAAACAAACAAATGTCTCAAAACCGACTTTCAGTAGGAATTACTGGTCTCAACGAAGTAATTGACGGCGGCCTGATTCCTCAGCGCTCTTATCTGGTACGCGGCAGCCCGGGTACTGGGAAGACTACCGCTCGTAAAAACCTGGACAAAGCTACCCAAAAGTAGTCAATGTTAGACATCTACGTTAGTAATTTTAGTCCACAGTCCTAAAACTACAGGAATAA
>NZ_JAEQDD010000140.1:0-12019 GCF_020737885.1 Microcoleus sp. PH2017_34_RAT_O_A
TTGGATTTTGGATTTTCGATTGGGGATTGAAGATTTTTGATTGTCAACTGTCAACTGTCAACTGTCAACTGTCAACTCTTCCTTCTTCCTTCTTCCTTCGTGACAACTGTCAACTGTCAACTGTCAACTGTCAACTGTCAACTGTCAACTGTGTCAGAGCAAGTTTGTGTCGGAGTTGAGTCCGCTCCAAACGATTCAGGATGCGAGCAATTAATTCCGGTTCCACGATCGGCTTATTCACGTAGTCATCAGCACCCGCGACAAACATTTGACGCACTATTTCCGACTCAGAATGAGCAGTCAAAAATAGCACGGGAAGCTTGCTCCAGCGCAAATCGTTCCGCACCGCCAAACACAGCTCGATACCACTATAACCAGGCATCTCCACATCTAAAATTAGTAAATCTGGACAAGTGGTTTCGAGTACCTCCCAGAACTTTTCGGGCCGCTCTAATGTTGTGACTTGCAATCCCCAAGGTTGTAGAATCATTTTCAGCGCAGCCAATAGATGCACATCATCGTCTACTACCATAACTTTGGCTTCAGAAGCGCCTGTTTGGTCGAGAACCTGGGCGACTGCTTTGAGTATATCTGCTGGGGAGATAGATTTATGTAAAAAGCCCGAAGCTCCCAAACGAGCAACTTCAATTCGATCGCTCAATTGATTGTTCCCGCTAAAAATCATCACTGGAATATCAGGTTTTTCAGTGCGGAGCTCGGCTAGGAGAGTAAGTCCGTTTTCCTGAATTCTGGAAAATGTCAAATCCAGTAAAATCGCGTCGGGAGGCTGTTGAGAAATCGCGCTTCTTGCGGATTGCCCAGATGTGGCAACTTCTATCTCAAAGCCCGAACCGGATGCTGCTGCTTTTAGTCGATCGCTCTGCAAAGTATCATCATCAACGATCAGAATGCGGCGCTTTTTGGAAACCGCAGTAACCAGCTCGCTTTCAGGTTCCGGCGGGCGATCGAATATCTGTTTGAGCAAATCCTGAAAATCCTCAATCTGCTGAGCAGTCTCCGGTTTAAAGATGTTTTGGGCCTTGAACAACTGTTCGATCTTGCGCGCAACTTCCGAACCTTTAGGCAGCCCTAAAGTTCCCAAAGAACCGACTAATTTGTGAGCTTGCTCCTGGGCTTCCCGCCGCAGTTGGTTGTCCAAGGTTCCGGTTTTCAGTTGGGCGATCGCGCGATCGAATATCACCACCTTTTCGATAAAATTAGCTTTTAACTTGCCCCGAATTTCCGCAACCACACTCAGGACTTGGAGGCGGCGCTCATCGTTGCTTAATTCCTGGCTGTGTGCGATCGATTCAGCAGGTACATTTTCTTGACTTTTAGCAGTTTCTGCCGTATCCCGGGCAACTTTTGGACTCTCAATCTCCTCCGGCAGACTTTTGAGCCGGTAGCCCAATCCATACACCGTTTCCACTAAATCTACAGTCATCCCGGCTGCTTTCAGCTTGTGCCGCAGCCCCTTGATATGAGCGGTAACGGCTTCTTCTTGAGGAAATTCGCCCGCCGACCAAATGCGATCGAGCATGGCACTGCGGCTGAAAATGCGCCGGGGATTTCTCAGAAAAAGTTCCAGCAGATTGTACTCTTTGGGAGTCAAATGCAGAACTTTTTCGCCATAAGTTACTTCCGTAGTATCCGGGTTGACTTGCAGTTTTTCCCAAGTCAAACTTGTACTCGACAAACTTGCCTTACCCCGGCGCAGCAAAGCCCGAATTCGAGCAATTAATTCTTGGAGATTAAAGGGTTTCACCACATAATCGTCTGCACCCGCTTCTAAACCTTGAACTCGATCGTTACTGCTATCTAGCGCTGTCAGCAATAAAATCGGCATTTGGCAGCCGGACGATCGCAATTCCCGACACAAACTAATACCGTCGAGTTTAGGAATCAGCACATCCAAAACAATCAAGTCGTAATCGTAGGCTTGTGCCAACTGCAAGGCTGTTTCGCCGTCTTCCGCCGTATTCACATTGTAATTATGAGCATTCAGCGCTCTGGTCAGCAAATTGATTGTAATTGTGTCATCTTCTACTAGCAAAATTTTCATAAACCTAGCCTGTTATTTGACCAATTCTTGTGACTTTAAATCAAAATCTTGTGATGCAAATAGCGTTGCCTAACTCTTAATTTATTCGTATTAACCTCCTTCAAACAAATAGTATTGTGCAAATTGTAAAATTGTTACTTTTTATTTTTTCAGACCAACCGCCCCGACGATTATGAAGTTCTTGAAACACGAGCTTTTTTCCAGATATCACGACGATAACTCAAGGCGTCTTCCTTTTTCCTTCTCCTTCTCCTATATAGCGGTTCTCAAGCGTAGTGAGTATGCCCTGTTTGGCCGATGCCTCATGCCCCATGCCCCATGCCCCATGCCCTATGCCCCATGCCCTATGCCCTGTTTGGCCCATGCCCCATGCCCATTCGTACCTCATATGAGAGCTAGAAAGGCTATACATATCGAAAAGTTAAATCAGATGAGCCCTAGAATTTTAGGGCTTTTTCGACTTCAGCGCCTGCTGAATTTTTTGAATCAGATATTGCGATGAATCTTGCTGCTTAACTATATCTTCCCATTCAGAAATTTCAGCTTCAGCGTCTTCTAAATCTTTAACTAAAGAATGAGCAACAACACTTTTTTTAACTCCCAAATTTTCTTTAATGGCGGTCGGTGAATTGAAATCTTTTTCCGCTATTAATTCCTCCAACTCTAACAAAGCCATTTCCGCACGATCGATCTTGATGGTCACCGATTTAGCTACATTAGCACCCGCTCTTGCTGCCTCCGTGAGTTCGTGAACCCGAAGTTTAAATCGGCTGGCAATTTGCTCGATTTGGGTCCCCAATTCAAAAGTTTTACTTGCCAGTCTGCCAATTTCCAAACTCACCTTGCTCAGACCGCTGGGCTGATTTCCCATTTGATTGGTAACTACAGCCACCTGTACTGCTAAATGCCTGACTTGTTCGATCGCCTCCCCGATGGTTCGGGAAGTGCGGTTAACCGTTTCTAAATCATTAGCTATTGCTTTGCTAATACCCAAAATTTTCTGTGTATTATTGCAAATAGAATTAGCACCTTGAAAAGTAGCTTGAAATGCTTGGCGGCCTTCTGAAGAAATTAACTTCGCAATCCTCACAAATCGCTGATTTATTTGAGAAATTTCTTCAGCTTGTTTGACCAGTGTCACTTGCTCGCGACTCGGAGTATTCTGCAATACTTGGGCTTGAAGGTGTTGGGATTTTAGCAACTCCTGGCATTCATAAAATTTTGCCTGTTCTTGTTGAATGATTCCCATATATTTCTGTCTTTCTACTCTGTATTTTTGAATAAGCTTGTTAGCTTGAGCTAAAATTTTAGACTGGGCAATCACCAGAGTCCGAACGTCCAAAAGGCGGAAACTCTGATTGTCCATTACCACAATAATTGGTTCATAAATTAAATCTTTATGCCTGTTGAGAGACGCTTGTACGGCATCCTCAACTTTCCAGTTTTCCTCCATCAGCAAAGGCGGTATTCTCATAAAATCTAACAAGGCTCGAATCGGATGCTGACCGTAAATTTCTACGCGATCGGGGAGACTCATTTGTTCTCGAAATTTGACGCGAGAAATCATGCCCAATACCTGTGATTCGTGAGTAATAATCACTCCCGGTAGGTCTGGTTCTTGCTCGAATCTTTGAGCCACTACCTGTCCTGGAGTTGCAGCACTGACTTGGAAGTGGTGACACGGCAGATGTCCGATCGTGAAATCGGGGGTGAGTTGAGTTGGATTGCTCATTTACCCGGATAGTGTTAAGTAGAAGTTAACAAATTATATATTGATATTATACTGGATTAAGATTGTTTAAAGTAGTCAGCAACCCAGTCTTAAAAGAACTGAGCTTGTAAGAGTAATATCTCGCAAGCTGTGTTGACCAGCCTCAGCCTTAACTGGCTACGTTATTTGAGTCACGACACCGCAGAAAAACGGATACAAGCGCGCGACTTAAGTTGCGAGCAGCCCAAAATCTTAGCTCGAAGTTCCTGCTCCGGTGATTCACGAAGCTGCAAGTAAATCTAAAATCTAAAATCTAAGATCTAAAATCGACTGACTTCTTTGATCTCAAGTCTTTTGGAGCGGCCCCGTCTGCTGCGCCCCTGGTTCCCTCCCCAAAACAGCGGCATTCATATTTTGTCCTTTAAAACAACCGGGAAAATACCTAGATTGAAACCAAAAACCTTAAATCGAACTTTGCCGATCGCAACCTTTGAGGCTGCTTACCAGTTGTTAGAGCAAATGGCTGAACTCCCGGGGGCGATTTGGCTCGCCGACGATGCGATCGCCAATCCTGAAAATGGGGAAGGAAACTCGTCCCAAAGGTTTGCAGCAGTGGTATCAGCTCGGTTTAGCGCGCTGCTGCGGGGCGAGGCATTAGATGAGTTGGCAACAAACGGACGCAAACACAGTGAAAAACATCTCACTTCGCAATTAAATGTGGATTTGACTTTCGATCCAGGGGCGATCGCCAAATTCCTCTCTCCCCTCGCAGACAAACTCGCAGAAATAACGCCCGCACCGCCAAGACAAATTGACATTCGCGCCCTCAAACAAGCAATTAAGAACATACAGCCGAACTCGGCAATTTTACAAAGCGAATTCACCCTAAATTTGCTGGATCTTCTCGCTACCGATGCCAGCAAAAACAGTCCCCTGCCCCTAAAGCTCCCAACAGAAATAGAGGGAAACTCAGCGTTAAAACCGATCGCTCCAGAAACGCTACACCACCAGATTGCCGAAGCCGTCAATCACTTACAAATTGCCAGTCCCTGCATTTCATTTTGTCAGTCTGTGGAAGATGCTTTGCAGCAGCAGCTAGAACAAGAGCGACTTTTGAATCAGGTGACAACTCAAATCCGCCAGAGTTTGGAATTACCAGTAATTTTGTCAAAAGCAGTTTCGAGAGTGCGAGAGTTTTTGGATGTCGATCGCCTGTTAATTTATCAATTTGAAAAAGTGCCAGCCCCCCACCATGCCGAATTAGGTAAAGAAATACCTATGGCGGTTTCTGGCGAAGTCAAAGAAAATCCCGGTTCTTACTTGTATTTAGGTCGCGTTACCTACGAAGCTTTAGCCAGCGATGCTATCTCGTCTGTACTGAATTTTAGTGAAGGCGCCCAGTGTTTTCCCGATGGAGTCATTGACAGAGAGAAATATCGCAAAGGTTTGGCTTTGTGCGTCACTGATGTGGAAATAACTTACTCTTCGCACTCTTGTTTTTTAGAGTTGATGCGGCGGGCGAAGGTGCGGGCGAAGTTGCTAGTACCGATCGTAGTTCAAGACGAATTGTGGGGGCTGCTAATCGCCCACCAGTGTACTGTGTGCGAGTGGGAAGAAAGCAAAAAAACATTTTTGCGGCAAATAGCAGAACATTTGGCGATCGCCATTTACCAAGCCGAACTTTATGCAGAAGTCCAGCAGCAAAAGTGTACCTCTGAACAGCGCGTCATAGAGCGAACGCAAGAACTGCGCGATGCCCTTGCTACCGCCCAGTCTGCCAGCCTCGCCAAAAGCGAATTTTTGGCAGCTATGAGCCACGAATTGCGGACTCCCCTCACCTGCGTCATCGGCATTTCGGACACGCTGCTGCGGTGGTCTTACGGCAAAGTTGGCACCAAAGAAGTACCAATTGCCAAACAGCGACAGTACCTGCAAACTATCCGGGACAGCGGCGACCACTTATTAGAATTAATTAACGATATTTTAGATTTATCGCAAGTAGAAGCAGGAAAAGCAGTATTAAAAATTAGTGAATTTTCAATTTCTAAATTAGCTTCTCAGAGCCTGCACGCCTTCAAAGAAAAAGCTATAGCTAAAGGCGTGGAACTCGTGCAAGAACAGCGGATCAAACAAGAGTGCGATCGCTTCACCGCAGACCCGCGCCGCTTGAGACAAATTCTGTTCAATCTTTTAGGAAATGCGATTAAATTTACTCCCGAAGGCGGGCGAATCGTCCTGCGAGTGTGGGTGACAGAAGATAAAACTCGGACGCCAGCAGTGCGACAGCCCGGTACTGCACCCCCAGGTAGCACCGCTGTTTTTCAAATCAAAGATACCGGCATTGGAATTCCCGAAGATCAGCGATCGCTCTTGTTTCAAAAATTCCAGCAGTTAGATTCCCCCTACCGCCGCGAATACGGCGGCACCGGTTTGGGATTGGCATTGACCAAACAATTAGTAGAACTTCACGGCGGCGCGATCGAAGTCAACTCTACAGTTGATGTTGGCTCTACTTTTACAGTTTTTATACCAATGCAAACTAAAAGCAAAGATGAATCCACAAAATTCAAATATGAAAAATCGAATTCATCTTTACCGCTGCACTCTTCCTCCTTGCGGGGCAGCCTCGTCCTCGTAGAAGAAGATGAAGAAACTGCCATGCTGATTTGCGATATCCTGACAGCCGCAGGAATGCAGGTAGTGTGGATGATTGAAGGCTCGGCGGCGGTAGAACAAATTGAACTTTTGCAGCCCAATGCTGTGATTGTGGATATGCGTTTACCCGGGATGAACGGCTGCGAAATAATTCAACAACTTCGCCAAAAACCCGCTACTGAAAATCTCAAAATTCTGGCTTTAAGCGCTAAAGAAATTCCCGCAGATGAAATATCTTTTGTGACGGCGGGAGCTAACGATTGTTTGGCTAAACCGATTCACCCCGAGCAATTGCTTGACAAAATTCTTTCTTTAATGGCCGGGATTAATGGATAATGGGGCATGGGGCATGGGGCATGGGGTATGGGGCATGGGGCATTTAATATAATTGAGTTTTTGAGGTAATTATGGGAAGACCTGATTTTGAGGAATTAGAAGTTTATAAGTTGGCGGAAAGTTTGGCGAATCAGATTTGGGAGATTGTTAAAAAATGGGATTACTTCACAAAAGATGCGATCGGCAAACAGATCGTTCGGTCTGCTGATAGTGTCTGTGCTAATATTCCTGAAGGAAGAGGTCGTTAGAGTGACCAAGATAATCGGCGTTTTGTAAAAATTGCGAGAGGCTCTTTGTACGAAACCGTAAACTGGTTAAGATTAGCCTATGCTAGACAACTCATCACCAGCGAAGAAGTAAGCAAATTTAAACCAATTGTTGATAAATTACTACCAAAACTTAACGCCTATTTGAGTTCAATAGGACACAGGGAATAAATTACAAAAAAAGCCCAATTCCCAATGCCCTGTTTGCCCCATTCCCATGCCCCATGCCCCATGCCCCATGCCCCATTCCCCATTCCCCAATTCCCCATGATTAACTGTCAAATTCCCACAGGATTAATTGTTTCTTGTCAAGCACCTGCTGATTCGCCACTGCACGATCCGATCGTGATTGCAGCAATGGCTCGCACCGCCATCAATCGAGGGGCATCGGGCGTGCGGATTGACACCCCGGCTCACGTTGCAGCGGTGCGACAACAGGTATCGGCTCCCGTAATTGGCATTTGGAAGCAGCAATTGGCGGGATGCGAGATTTACATTACTCCTCGGTTTGAAGACGCACGGGCGATCGCACTTGCAGGAGCAGATATTATCGCCATTGACGCGACTTTGCGAAACCGCCCTGCTGGCGAAGACTTAAAGACGTTAATCGATCGCATTCACAAAGAATTAGGGAAATTAGTCATGGCGGATGTAGATACTATAGAATCTGCGATCGCCGCTGCTGAAGCTGGTGCAGATACTGTCGGTACTACTCTTTTTGGCTACACACCCCAAACAGAAAGTTTCTCGCCGCCCGGATTTGATTTGCTAGCGCAAATGGTAGCAAAGCTCAAGATTCCCGTTATCTGCGAAGGCGGAATCTCTGGGCCCTCCATGGCTCAAAAAGCATTGAATTTAGGAGCAACGGCTGTTGTTGTCGGTGGAGATATTACTGGAATTGATATTAAGGTGACAGCCTATGCGTCGTTCATTCAGTTGACAGTTGACAGTTGACAGTTGACAGTTGATCTGTTGTAGGGGCAGTGCCCCCGTGAGAGCCCTCTTAGTTGACAGTTGACCGCTTGAGGGCAACCTCTACCTGGAAGTCCGAGGATTGGAGTAATGAATCGTCTGATTTTAATTTCTACGCCAAACCCAGAGGCTTTCAAGCAATTATTTATGCTAATAGGAAAATAAATAGGAAATTGTAGAACAAGAACTGTACGGGATTTTACGTATTTATGTATCTGCCAATAGGCATATTTATGTCGGTCACTAAAGAGCTAAAAGTTGTCATCGCTGTATCCTCCCCGAAATAATCCGGATGAGAATTAGATCTGCCTGTTAATTCAATCAAAGAGCAGATTAATTAATATGGCTAGCGATTTTTCTTTTAACTCTAAAGTCCGATTAAACAAAAATACCTCGGACAATCCTGCACAGCAACGGAGTCGATCGCTCCAAGTGATGATTTTTATGCTGATCGTCACTACATTAGTGACGATGCCGATGTTTCGTCTAGCCGAATTGCAACTGGTACAGGGAGCCTACAACCGACAGCGGGCGGAAAATAACCGCATTCGCCCTGTCTCAGTCGCAGCGACTCGCGGTCAAATTTTAGATCGCAACGGCAAAATTTTGGCGGCGAACCGCGTATCGCGATCGGTGTATTTGTGGCCAAAAGAGCGATCGGCAAAGGATTGGCAAGAAGTCGCGGCTACACTGAGCCCGATCGTCAAACTTCCCGCCACCGAAATCATCAAAAAAATCGATGTAGCCGGCTACAAATCAGCCCTGCCAGTGCGAATTAGTAAAGATATCGATGTCGCTACTTTCGTCGCTTTGGGAGAACAAAGCAATACTTTGCGGGGAGTTGAAATTCGCGTAGAATCGAGCCGCGACAATCCCAACCAGCAATTAGCAGCTCACCTTTTGGGGTACGTCGGTGAAGCTACTTTAGACGAATTAAAAGCTAATCCTGCATATCCAATGGGGATGATCGTCGGTCAAATGGGAGTTGAAAAGTTAGCCAATCCAACTTTAGAAGGCGTTTGGGGGAACCGTTTGATCGAGGTGAACGCTAAGGGCGAGGAAATTCAAGATTTAGGCGTAAAAGAGCCTATTCCCGGCAAACCCGTGCAGCTAACTTTAGATTTAGATATGCAAAAAACTGCCGAAAAAGCTTTGGGCGATCGCCTGGGTGCCGTTGTAGCGATCGACGTGAAAACCGGAGCGCTTTTAACAATGGCTAGTTGGCCGACATTTGACCCCAACATTTTCACCCGCAAGGTGACTCAAACAGAATGGGATCGACTGCAAGGGCCAGAAAAACCATTTTTAAATCGGGCAGTTCAAGGCTATCCAGTCGGCAGCACTTTTAAGATTGTAACTTCTGTCGCCGGCATGGAATCGGGCAAGTTTTCTCCTGACTCGACTTTAGTATCATCTTCTTCAATTACGATCGGTGGCATTTCTTTCAACGAACACGGCGCGGGTCAAGGTGTTATCGGTTTTCGCGATGCTTTGGCCTTTAGCAGCAATACATTTTTCTATCAAGTAGGCATGGCGGCAGGCCCGGAACAAATGTCGAAATGGGCGTCTAAAATGGGCATTGGCGGGACGATTAATTTAGATATTTTGGGGATAGACGGTGCCAATCACGGTCAAGTGCCCACGCCAGCAGAGAAAAAGAAAATGTACAAGGAAGATTGGTATGTGGGCGATACCGTCACAATGGCGATCGGTCAGGGTTTGGTACTTTGTACTCCCCTAGAATTGGCTGTGATGGTGTCAACTGTTGCTAATGGCGGTTATCGAGTGCAGCCGCACTTATTGGCTTCTCAAACCAATACACCCCTCACGAAAAAAATCCCCACAGGAATTAAACCTTCTACTTTAAAGGTGATTAAAGAAGGATTGATGGACGTGGTGAAAAAGGGTACAGGCCGCGGTCTGAATGACGGTACAATTCCTTTAAGTGCTGGCAAGACAGGGACTGTGGAAATGCCAGGTCATCCTGACAATTCGATGTATGTGGGTTTTGCTCCCGCTGACAAGCCGGAAGTTGCGATCGCAGTTATAGTCGAAGGCGGAGGATTTGGTGCCGTCTCGGCCGCACCAATTGCTCACGAAGTATTTAAAACCTATTTTCAAAAACAAGGTTTTAAACCTACTAACAAGCCTTTCAAATAATAATTGATATTATAGCGAATCTAGCTCTCATATGAGGTATGTTGTTGGGCTTGGGCCCTATACGTCTAAGCGGTTATCGAGCTGTCAGTTATACCTCATCTTTTTGAGAAAGGCTATATGCCCTGTCAATTACGCTAAAAACCGTTTCTAGTGAAGACTTTAGTCACACCGTGTCAATTATCAGCCCTAAAAATGGTTTGTAGTGAGGAATGCAAGTCCGCATCCAAATCCGAGGACTGAAGTCCTCACTACAAACCAATCTTATTATGGTCGTTCGACGGGACATGATATTAATTCTTGACTGCTGACTGTTAATATTTTGTCAAGTAAGGTGCTCCCGCGCACCTTACTGTTGTCAATGCACTCAAAAGTTTTCTCCAACCAATCGTCTCACCTCCAAAGTCGATAAATTCATCATTTGCGCCACCTGTTCCAGATTCATCCCAGAATTTAAAACTTGAGTTAAGAGCGATCGCAAAGCTGACTCCGCTGCCAGCCGCGCTTGCTGTTCTTCCTTGTGAGCCTTCAAAGATTGAGTTATTTTAGTAGTATCAACATTTTTATTCTCAACAGATTCTAGAAATAAAGTCATGAACGAAGAAGAAGAAGCAGAATGGATCAGAATATGCAACAGTAGAAAACAGGTGTGGTTAGAAGAAGTGCTCAGGCGCTATGAGGCAGGGGAGAGAGACTTTTCTCTAATTCAAGTGTACTTGAGCGACGAGCAATCTAAGGAGCGCTACTTAAGTGGAGTGAACTTGAGTGGAGCTAACTTCAGGGAAAGTGACTTGCTACATCTGGTTTTGTACGGACAAGGAATCAATTTTAGTGGCTCAGATTTGAGCGACCTTGACTTGGCCCGCGCACATTTTGAAGATGCGGATTTGAGTGGGGCTAACCTGAGCGGAGCTTGTCTGTAGCGAGCTAACTTTGGCAGAGCGGATTTGACTGGGGCGAACTTGACTCAGACCGATTTGCAGGAGACTAAGTTTTACGACGCGAATTTGAGTAGAGCAAACTTAAGTGGAGCCGAGATGATTGAGACAAGTTTTGATGATGCTAACTTAACCGATAGTGATTTTAGGAATGCTAAGTTTAAAAATAGAGTTAGTTTTTCTCGAGCTGACTTGACGAGAACTAACTTTTTTGGCACCAAGTTGGATCTGGATGAAATTAGAAGTCACAAATCTGAAATGGCTATTTTTACAGATGCTCACTTTAAAGATACCATCATGCCCGATGGTACTATTGGGAACAGTGAAGACTAATTCATAGCTACTATGGCATGAGTTGATAAAAAATTGCTCCCGAAGTAAGTATTTGCTAGTTTTAAAACATTAAGCTATTTTAGTAGAATCAACATTTTTATTATTGTCAACAGCTTCGAGGAATAAAGTCATGAACGAAGAAGAAGAAGAAGAAGAAGAAGAAGAAAAACGAGAAGCAGAATGGATGAGAATATGCAACAGTAGAAAAAGGTTGTGGTTTGAAGAAGTGCTGAGGCGCTATGACGCTGGGGAGAGAGACTTTTCTCTAATTAAAGTGAACTTGACCGGCGATCAATGTAAGGATGGTTACTTTAGTGGAGTAAACTTGAGTGGGGCTAACTTCAGGGAAAGTGACTTGCAACGGCTAGTTTTTTACGGACAAGGAATCAATTTTAGTGGAGCAGATTTGAGCGACCTCGACTTGGCATACGCGCATTTTGAAGATGCTGATTCGAGTGGGGCGAACCTGAGCGGAGCTTGTCTGTGGCGGGCTAACTTTCGCAGAGCGGATTTGACTGGGGCAAATTTCAGCAGAAGTGACTTACAGGAAACTGGTTTTCACCTAACTAATTTGAGTAGATGCAAATTT
>NZ_JAEQDD010000015.1:0-10496 GCF_020737885.1 Microcoleus sp. PH2017_34_RAT_O_A
TGTAAGGCTAACACTGCATAATTTCAGCCCAAAAGCGTTTGGCTTCCAAGTTTTCACAACTGATAAAAAAATCCGACCCACATCTGCGGAATGTGGGTTTTACGTTTGATCGGGTGGATTTACTTAACACTCGCTTCAAACAAGAATGCAACTGTAAACCCATGTTCCCAAGAATGCTCTTCATCAGTCATTGCCAATCTAAAATTTAAAATATAAAATAGTCTAACAAACTCTATTCCTGGGAAAACAATTATGAAGCATCAGCCTTTATTCGATAAAATTCCCAACTTTTCAACTTTTTTAGAACTTCTCAAAAAACACTTTTTTACTGTACCATTTTTAGTCATTTTCAACACTCTGGCTCTCCTAATTTTAGGCGGACTGAGCCTATACGCCAAACTCAACAACCAGGGAGACGGAGTTGAACGCCTCTTTAGCGATCCTTTTAATTTCTGGTTCCCTTACGAAGGCCTTTTCACCGGAATTTCCGAAGTCCTCTGGTGCATCCCAGTCGCAATTTGTGCATTTACATTCGGACTCCTGCGCCAAAAAGACCCCCGCAGTCGATCGGCAATATTCTTCTTTTTTAGCGCTTTACTGCTGGGAGTCTTTTTCTTGGATGACAGGTTTCGGATGACTTTGATTCTTTCTCAGTTGGGAATATCTAAGAAATTAATTTATTTGTGTTATGGTAGTGGCGTTTTCCTTTACGGAATTAAATTTTGGCGATACATCAAAACCACTCCTTACCTGCCCTTAATCGCCGCATTCCTCTTATTTGCTATCTCGCGGTTTGAGGATATTATAGACACTCGTAGTCTAGGAGCACACGCTATGTTAGAAGATGGCACTAAGTTATTAGCTCTTCTGAATTTGGCTATGTATTTTTGGCACGTATGTTATCAAGCAATTTGGCGACATTTGCAGCAGACGGAAAAACCTTAAGTTAGTTGACAGTTGACAGTTGACAGTTGACAGTTGACAGTTGACAGTTGACAGTTGACAGTTGACAGTTGACAGTTGACAGTTGACAGTTGACAGTTGACATTACCAATTCCAATCCGCAATGCCCAATGCGCTGGGAAGGCCAATGCCCAATGCCCAATCCCCAATGCCCTGGGAAGGCCAATGCCCCATGCCCCATGCCCCATGCCCCATGCCCCATGCCCAATTACCCATTGCCAATTACAAACAAACTTTTCATGTTTTTTTTATTCCTCTGACTAAAACTGTCAGGCAATCCCCGAAACCGCTGGAAATTCAGAAATTGAAACCCGCGAACATCAGCCAGTAACTTTGGCGTAGATTTTACCGCCGAAGTTGCAGCACAAGAGGCAATTTCTTTCTCTACTGTTAACACATTTCCGTAAAGATTGGCAATTATTTCTTGACCCCCAGCAGTCATTTTCAAATGCTGCAATCCTTCTTGAATGTAGGGATATACAACATTCCAAAAAAACTTGGGATAGCCCGATCGCAAATCTGCCGGATGGCAGTAGCCTAGATTTTTATTACTACCTATTTCTTCAAATTCATAAAACAGCGCCGGTATTTTTTGTAAGTAGCGGGGGTCGCTGAGTTGACCGAGCAAATCTGCTGCCCGCACTAAGCCGGGATAATTGCCAGTACAAGAGTGTTCTTCGTCGTTCGGTACGGGGAAGCGAGTCAATTCAATATTACGCATAATAGCCTCCGAATCAATCAAATCGTGACCGAAAAAATGTTCTTGTACGAACATTTTACCCCTGTCTATATGATAGGGAGTTAAGCTAGCATCAGTTGTACCCGATTCTAGATAAATTGTATTGTTGTCAGTGCCTGTCGCATACAATCTTTGGCTTTGTTGATCTTGAGGGCAGATTCCTTTGACGTAACCGATATCGTGACACAGCCAAGAAACGATCGCCTCCAGCCAATTTTCTGGGGAGATGTTTCCTTCGCTCAGGTATTTACCGCGCAATATTTCTTGCCCTACTAAGGTGACAAGAACTGTATGTTCGACGTTGTGATAAAGAGCGTCGCTGCTGGCAATGTTTTCTAAAGCTAGGCTGACAACCTGTTCGATAAGTCTGGCGCTGTCAGATTTAATGTTCCCGTAAGTGTTTCGGTATCCGGCTTTTAAGCTTTCAGTTAAGGAACTGATGATGACTGTGGTGGGGTTCAACATTTGTAGTTACCTTGATGGCGGGTGATTGCGAACTATTGCATATTTGCAATTAGTCTGTCAGAGGAGTATTTTTTTTTCCAAGAAGTCATTTGTGCAGTCAATCTAAAATCTAAAATCTAAAATCTAAAATCGATCGACTGGCTGTTGGTTTTTATTGTCACCGATCGCAATTGGCGATCGCAACCAGAAAAGCTCATAAGTTTGACAGTTTTTGCGCCTCAGCAATTTCCCGCTGATTGGGGAGCTACCGCAATACCTCATAAAAACTCATAAAACCTCAGGAAAGCGAAGGAGCAGCTAACTCGACTCGGAATTTGCCGTGCAAGCCCTCAGCTCGGCTGCTGGCTTGAATGTTGACCCGCGAGGCTATACAATTTATAAAAATTCTTGCTATCAAGGAAGTGTGGGACTTTTTTTCTAAAACGAACCTACAGCAGGCAAGCTCCCAACCCCGATCGCCATCAGTGATTCCCAAATCTAAAATCTAAAATCTAAAATCTCCAATCTACAATCGAAATACCTTAGTAGAAAAATGAATATTCAAGAAGCTTTAGAATTTATAGAAAACTCAGTTCACCTCAAAACTGGCAAACACCTCAACGATTTGGAAAGGCAGGTTTTTATCGGGACTTGGCAAGGACAAACCTATGAACAGATTTACCCATTAAACCCGGAATATGTCGAAAAAGATGTAGGATACAAGCTGTGGCAGAAGCTGTCAAGTATCTTGGGAGAGAAAGTTACAAAAAAGAACGTGCGAGGAGCCATAGCTCGATCGATCGCGCGGCAGGAAATGCGATCGGCAGAACATCTAAAACAGCCTTCCCAGACTGAACCGAGAAATGGGACAAATCACGGAAAACGAGTTTTTATTAGCTATTGCAACCAAGAACCCGATCTGAGTTTGGCACTGGAGCTTGCCGAAGGCATAAATGCAACGGGACACCAAGTATTCGCTGCCAATATTGGGGCGGTTTATCCCGATCGCGAATCAGCAAAAAACTGGCTTTCTCAAATTGACTTTCAATTAGAACAGTGTGACTATTTTTTATTGCTGCTGTCCGGGGAAACAGCAGTTAGTGAAATAGTTATGGAAGAATTGCGGAAAATCAAAGAATTGCGCTACAGACGGCAAAATCCGGCGCCTGCCGTGTTGCCAATTCGAGTCAATTATCCTCCCAGCATACGGCTAAACCATGACTTGCGGAACTACATCAACGATACTCAGCAGCGCGAGTGGACATCGCCGGCTGACACGGTACTACTGCTACAAGAAATCAACCAAATGCTTTTAGAAACAGTCGCTGGGGAAAGCACAGTACAGCCAGCAGGTACATCGCAAACAGATACAGAAGATGACATATCCGCAGGATTTATAGTTAATTTAAACCTGCTGACGCCAGAGCATTCTTTCCTTAAAACTGCGACTCAGACTGTAACCATTTCTCGGACTCTGCCGCTTTCAAATCCTCCATCACCCGCCGCAGAGCCGCAGATTCCCCAAGGACAAGTCAGGCTGGATTCGGCTTTTTATGTCGATCGCGTTCCCTGGGAAGCTCAGTGTTACAAGGAACTTTTGCAGCCGGGAACTTTAATTAGGATAAAAGCACCGAGACAAATGGGCAAAACTTCGTTAATGGCGAGGATTCTTTATCAGGCAAAAGAACAAGGCTATCGCACTGTTCCTCTGAGTTTTCAACACGCAGATGCTGCGTCATTTGCCAATCTCAATTCACTGCTGAGGTGGTTCTGCAACAAAATTACGCGCAAGCTGCGGTTGCCTCACCAGATTGACGATTATTGGACTGATACTTACGGCAGTAAAGATAATTGTACGGCTTATTTTGAAGATTGTTTGTTGTCGGGAAACAATGCACCGCTGGTGTTGGGATTGGATGAGGTCGATCGCGTTTTTCAGTATCCTACAATTGCCGATGATTTTTTTGGGCTGCTAAGGGCCTGGTATGAAGAAGCCGGATATGGCGACAGCGACAGCGAACTGTGGGCAAAACTGCGTTTGGTAGTGGTGCATTCAACAGAAGTTTACATTCCGCTGAACGTGAATCAATCGCCTTTTAATGTGGGTTTGCCAATAGAATTGTCCGAGTTTAGCGCCGAACAAGTGGCTGATTTAGCGAGAAGGCACGGGCTGAATTGGCAAATAAATATGGTGGAAAAATTGATGAATATTGTGGGCGGTCATCCGTATTTGGTGCGGGTAGCTTTATATCACATTGCTCAAGAATTTGCTCTTTTCAATCGCCGATTTTCAGGTTCTGCCAAAGAACAAAAAGATTTAGAGGAAAGTTTAGATGAACTTTTAGAACTTGCTCCTACTGAAGCAGGAATTTACGGCGATCATTTGCGCCGTCATTTGTGGAATTTGCAAGAACATCAGGAGTTAGCAGTGGCTTTTAGTAGGGTAGTAGCAGCTAATGAACCTGTAGAGTTAGAATCTGTGCTGGCGTTTAAGTTGCACAGTTTGGGGCTGGTGCAGTTGCGGGGAAATGAGGTAACTGTGCGCTTTGAGTTGTACCGTCAGTATTTTGGCGATCGACTAAAATGTATTTAAGATTCATCTAACTTACAAAACTCTTGCGGGAGGTAATAAAATGCCGTCTCCATTTCCAGGGGTAGACCCTTACTTAGAAAATCCTGAATTTTGGCCGGAAGTTCATCACCGCTTAATTACGGCGATCGCCGATGCGATCGGGCCTGCGCTGCGCCCGAAATACCGGGCGGCAATTGAAAAGCGGATTTATTTGAGCGAGGCCGAAGATAGCGATTTGTTGGCAATTCCTGACGTGACAGTATTCGATCGCCCGTCCACCCCCAGCCAATCTGTTATGACTGCAACGCTGCCCCATTCCGAACCGATGACAGTTACGGTACCAATATTGGAAGAAGCTAGGGAAGGCTATTTAGAACTCCGAGAGGTAGGTACAAATCGGGTAATCACAGTCATAGAAATTCTTTCGCCGAAAAACAAACGCACTGGGAAAGGTCGAGAGGCCTATGAAAACAAGCGACAAGAAGTGTTAAGAAGTGCCTCTCATTTAGTAGAAATTGACTTGCTCAGGGCCGGGAGACAAATGCCTGTAACTGGCGGGACTAACACGGATTATCGCATTTTAATTAGCAGGGCAAATCGCCGTCCAAAAGCTCAATTGTATGCTTTTACGGTACGAGAAGAAATTCCACCATTTTTCTTGCCATTGCAGCCGGGAGATACAGAATTTCAGGTGGATTTGCAAGCTTTGTTCAGCGGTGTGTATGACAGAGCGGGATTTGATTTGTCGATCGACTATGCTCAGCAGCCTGTGCCGCGACTGAAGGACGATGATGTTGGTTGGGCACAGGCGCTTTTGCAGGAAAGGGGATTGCGGTGAACGGGGAGTTATTTCGGGCGATCGATTAAAATATTATCACCAAGAGGAGTGAAAAATCTTGATTCCCTTTGAATTTATCGTCACTGGTTCGCCAGTTTCTCTACAAACAAATAACCGAGCAAAACTTCAAGAGTGGAAAGCCAAAGTCGGTCAAATAGCCGCCGAAGCTATGCCAATAGGAATGTCAGCAACTAGCGAACCAGTTCAAGTCATCATCACTCACTATTGCATTACTCAAATATCTGATTTAGATAACATTATCAAGCCGATTGTAGATGCGATGAAGATTTTAGTTTACGTTGATGACAGACAAGTTACCGACCTCACAGTAAAACGGCGCAAACTTAAGGAATTAGAAGATTTTACTGCGATATCTTCTTTGATAGCTGAAGCTTTGACTGCGGCCCAAGAATTTATCTATGTTAAAATTGACCTACCAACCGAGCCGATGGAGCTAAATCAATGATAGCAGCCATAGAAAAATTAGAAGCAACAGAAATTGCAGATATTGCCGATAAATATCGCCAGCAAGGTTATCAAGTGTTAGTAAAGTCGAGGGATTATGACTGGCAAAAATTTATTCAAAATCCAGAAATAGACTTGATTATTTGTACGGCTCAAGAATCTGTCCTTGCAGCATTAAAACCGCGTCCTCCTGAGTCAAAAAGTCAAAAGACTTCCGAAGAAGAGATGATGCAACCTTCCTATGACTATCGCCAGCACGATCTATACGATATTCAGGTTTACATGGTAAGAGCATCAGAAATGATCGAAAAAGGTAATTTTGAACTCGCTACCTGTTCGATCGGATCTATTACTGAATCAGTGATGCGGATGGTAGCTGAACACCACTCGATTAATTTTGAAATTCAAGAACCGCCTATTTTGGCTCAAACATTCCTCGCTCACGGTTTGATGAATGGGGAGGATTATGAAGTTTTGGTGGCGGCGCTGGAAATTCGCGATCGCGTGATTTTTCAGCGAGAAAAAGTTACTGTTGAACTCAATTTGGCGCGCCGTGCTTTTGAAGCATTGCAGCGTCTTTTAAGTCAATCTGGACAAATTGAAGGGTAATTAGGCTCTCAAATGGCGATCGGCTGTGTATTCTACTCATTGAAAACAGGTTATGTATCAAGAAAAAAGCTCAGCCTATACTTATAAAGTTGGTGGACATTTGCCTCTAGATGTTTCCACTTATGTAGTGCGACAAGCGGATTCTGAACTTTATCAAGGCTTAACAAATGGCGAGTTTTGTTATGTGCTGAATTCTCGCCAGATGGGTAAAACTAGCTTGCGCGTGCGAACTATGCACAAATTGCAAGCAGAAGGTATTGCTTGTGCGGCGATCGATCTAACTAAAATCGGTTCTCAAGATATCAATCCCGATCAGTGGTATGCGGGGGTTATTAGACGTTTAGTTACCAGTTTTAAGCTAGATTTGAATTTGAGATCGTGGGTGCGGGAGCGAGAATTCTTGCCGCCCGTACAGCGCCTAAGCGAGTTTATTGAACAAGTTTTACTGGAAAATGTTCAGGGTAAGATTGTAATTTTTGTTGATGAAATAGACAGTATTTTGAGTTTAAATTTTCGGGCAGATGACTTTTTTGCCTTCATTCGTGCTTGCCATGAATTCGATCGCCTGACTTTTGCTTTGCTGGGGGTTGCGACTCCTTCGGACTTGATTCAAGATAAATACTGTACGCCTTTTAATCTCGGTCGCGCTGTCGAATTGTATGGCTTTAAACTGCACGAAGCTCAACCTTTGGTACAAGGTTTAGCAGGGAAAGTTAGCTATCCTGAGTCTGTTGTAGAAAATGTACTGATTTGGACGGGAGGACAGCCGTTTTTAACTCAAAAGATTTGCAACTATATTTGGCAACAAGCCGAAAATTTCCCGGCAAAAATTCCTCAGGATAAATCTTTAATCGCAGATTGGGTGGAGAATTTAGTCCAGACGCAAATTATTGATAATTGGGAAGTTCAAGACGAACCGCCACATTTGAAAACAATTCGCGATCGCATTCTCAGAAGCGGACAGCGTACTGAGACTTTGCTTAAAATTTACCAGCAAATTTTAATTGCTTCTGATTCGTGTAGCGAAGCCAAAATTCCGGCTGATGAAAGCCTCGAACAAATGGAACTGCGATTGTCTGGTTTGGTTGTGAAAAGAGGGGGGATTTTAAGCATTTATAATAAAATTTATGCCTCTGTATTTAATCGAAATTGGACGAAAAAAGCTTTGGCTGCTCTCCAACCAAACTTTAAACAATTAGTTGCCCATCAAGAACACAAAGTCCTATCTATGCTCAACAGTATGGAAGGCAGAGATTTTGAGGATGTACTCTATGAAATTTTGGGTTCGATTACTATTAAACTAGGGGAATTGATGAGTGTCGATCGCATTACCATATTTTTTATAGATAAAGATAAAAATGAACTTTGGTCGATTATTGCCAGAACTACAAACAGCAGTTCGACAAAGATTCAAATTATGGCAAACAATCCAACAGCAGGCAGAGTGACTATTTATAAAAAAGCTGTCAGCATTCCCAGCGATTTATCGGAAAATTGGTATTCCGATGTCGTGGAAGAGCAAGATAAAAAGACTGGTTACAGACTTTACAGCAATTTAACCTCACCTATGTTAAATGAAAAGGGAGATATATTTGCTTTTGTGCAGTTGGTCAACAAGTTAAAACAACAGCACGATCCGGCAGGAACTTTTTCTGAGAAAGTCGATATAGAAGGGTTTACAGAAGTCGATCGCACTTTGATTGGAGAGTATGTTCCAGCTATTCAGCGGTTGTTGGAAAGGTGTCAATCTTGTTATAAGTTAACTCAAAGATTGCAAGCTTCGGAAGCTCTGACGGAAGCAACGCGATCGGTTTCTCAAAGCAGCTTGGATTCGGAAGAAATTATCACTAAAGTGATGGAAGCTGCTAAAAGATTGATGAATGCCGATCGCAGCACTCTTTGGCTGTTAGAACGCGAAACAGGGCAACTGTGGACAAAAATCCGCTTTGAAGATGGCTCGGTTCGCGAACTCCGGATCGAAGTCGGACAAGGTTTTGCGGGTCAAGTTGCTGATAGTGGCAAACCTGTAAATATTCCCTTCGATTTGTACGAACATCCCGAATCAATAACCGCGAAACAAACTGACCAAAAAACAAAATATCGTACTTGCAGTTTGCTGTGTATGCCTGTTTGCAGTCCTGACGGTGAATTAGTGGCTGTCACTCAATTAATTAACAAAAGAAGACCGGGAGATTTCCCAGAATATGACCCGGAAACTTGGCCGGAAGCACCGGAATGCTTTCAAGACAGCTTCGATGCTAACAGTCAAAAATATATGCAAATTTTTAACACTCAAGTCGGGGTGGCACTGCACAATGCGAGACAATTTGCAGCGATGAAACAGCAGGCGGAAGACCACCCGCAAAATGTGGTCAGCCAAACTCTGGCAATGCTAAATCAGGTGATGGATGGTCAGGGTTTTGATGATATTCTTGATGCTACTTTGCGATCGATTACTTTGAAAATGGGTAAGTCTTTGAATGCCGATCGCACTAGCATTTTTCTGTTAGACGAAGAAAAAAATGAGTTTTGGTCGATTATTGCTGAAGCCGATGCTGAGGGCGATCGATCGCTAGAAATTCGCGTTCCGGCAGATAAAGGAATTGTCGGTCATGTGGCGTCTACGAAACAAAGTATTAATATTCCGTTTGATTTTTATGACGATCCGCGTTCGGAAACGGCAAAAGCATTAGATATCAAAAATGGCTATCGAACTTATACTATGTTAACACTTCCTTTGTTAAATGACGAGGGTAATTTAGTAGCTGTAATTCAGCTAATTAATAAAATCAAAAAAATCGATCGCTCCAGCTTGTCTTTGTCAGAAAAAATTGATTTGGAAGGGTTTACAAAACTGGATGAAGAGCGGTTTGCCGAAGATGCGAATTTGATTCAAATGATTTTAGAAAGTTTCCGTACCTTTCACAAAACAGCCCGAGGACAAAGAGTTGCGGCTGCGTTGATGGCGGCTACTCGTTCTGTGAGTCAAAGCAGCTTAGAAATTGATTCGATTCTGCAACGTGTGATGGAATCTGCTAAAGAGTTGATGAATGCCGATCGGAGCAGTTTTTGGGTAATTGATAGAGATGCTAATCAATTGTGGACAAAAATTATTTTGCCAGATGGTAATTTATTGGAGTTGCGTGTGGCGATCGGGCAAGGTTATGTGGGACAAGTGGCCCAGATGGGGGTTCCTCTAAATATACCGTTCGATCTTTATGATTATCCGGGTTCTGAAACTTCTAAAAAGACGGACGAAAAAACCGGATATCGGACTTGCAGTTTGCTTTGTATGCCTGTTTGGAATCCAGACGGGGAGTTGATTGCTGTGACGCAGTTAATTAATAAAATTAAATCGGATGGCGAGGATAAATCGATTGAATTATCTAAGGAAAATGTGCCGGAGCGTTTTCGGGCAAGTTTCGACCAAAGCGATCAAAACTATATGAAAATTTTTAACAATCAAGTGGGGGTGATTTTGCAAAATGCAGAATTGTTGGCGGCGGTTAAGCGGCAGGAACAAACTTTGCGAAATAATTTGAGTTCGATCGGGGGTGATTAGAAGTCAGAGGAGAGGGGGAGAGGGGGAGAGGGATTATGTAATCCGACTAAAGAAACCGGGTTTTTTACCCTTGTTAAAGGCGATAAACCAGTGTTTTTGTAAAAAAACTGGTTTCTGCCTGCGAGACTATAGCATTTCTCAGAAAGATGAGGTATGACTTGTAAATGGAGTTTTTGATGCGACTTCGCTTGCTTTATAATCACTATAAGAGGGCTAAAGCCCAACTACGTACCTAAGAGGGCTAAAGCCCAACTACGTACCTAAGAGGGCTAAAGCCCAACTACGTACCTAAGAGGGCTAAAGC
>NZ_JAEQDD010000015.1:10528-161333 GCF_020737885.1 Microcoleus sp. PH2017_34_RAT_O_A
CCCAACTACGTACCTAAGAGGGCTAAAGCCCAACTACGTACCTAAGAGGGCTAAAGCCCAACTACGTACCTAAGAGGGCTAAAGCCCAACTACGTACCTCACTAATCGCCAATTACCAGGGATTGCCAATCATGGTGAAGGCGGCCCAATAATAGGGATGGGAAAGGATTCGATCGCCCCGCGCGGCAATTTCCGGAGGCAAAATTAGAGGTAAAGCAAGCCCTTCGACTCGCAGCAGCCCGTCTTGAATCCGCACGCGCCCCCGCAGCATCTCCAATTGCGCTTGCCGCAAAGCCTCGGCTTTAATCGTCACATTCCCCTCGCGTCTGGGGGCGCGCAACTGCCGGTAAAACCCTGTCATCAGCCCCAAAGTTCCCTCGTCGCTGACTTCCCACAAACTCGCTAAAGCCGATCGCGCACCGCTAGCTACCGCCAAACCCGCAAACCCCAACTCTGCCTCTTCGTCGCCCAAAGCGGTACTGCACGCGCTTAAAACTAAGAGATTCACTGGCGGTTCATTCCACCCCAACTTCGGCATTTCAGTGATGAGCAACTTAGTATCCCACAATTGAATGTAAGAATTAGTCGGTTGCCCGGGCTGGAATTCGCTGTGAGTTGCTAAATGAATGATGCCAAACGGATGATTTGCCCGCTGAGTTTGCAAGTTTCTGAGGGTAAAATCTTGATTCAAAAATGATTTTCCGCGCGTCGGCGGCGCGATCGACTCTAACTCCACCGGTACCGCCGGTAATGGCGCTTTATCTTGAAATACCGACGCGCCCATCGCCAAAACTTCATCGTCAGCAATATTCTGGTAGCGGGTATCCGTCAAACTCAGACTCGGGATGACGCTAATGCTGTATTTTTCTACTAAAAATTGTTTGCCATCGTGAAGGGCAGCAAAGGGCAAGCTTCGCAAACCTGCTGCCGGAATTACAATTAAATTGTCAATCTTTAAAGCTGCCAATTCTGTGACTATGGGCGCAATTAACAACCGATAAAGTTTTTGGGCTGCATCCAAATAACTGATGCTGTTTCTTCTTCTGGGATTAGTTATTTCGGTTTGCAGGAATTCTGCCAGTTGCAATACCTGCCAACGCGTTATTGCGGGAACTAAAATGCGTATTGGTTGAGCGTTAGCTGTGACTAATACTAATTCTAACTGCTCCCCGTTAGGAACATCGGAAATTTCTTTGTCGGCTGGTTGGAGGCTCTTTCCTAACTTGTTTTCTAAGGAGCTAGAAGACTCGGATGTGAGGTTTTTGATTGTAGGAAATACATTAGATAAATTCCTACTTGCCACCAGCACCGAACTATTTTCTTTCGCTGCCCCGTTGGTTCCGCTGACCCAATTCATATAAATGATTGCCGATTTTACGCGGGTAATTTGTTCGTTTTTGCGAAGAGTTTCGTAAATTACCGACATATTAGTTATCGGCGTTCTGGCGGGCAGTTTTAGATGTTTTTCGTACTCGCGAGTGAAGGTTCTCTCAAATGCTAACACTCCCGAGCCTGCGGCATCGTATCTGCGAGAAGGAGTGAAAATATCCGGGCTAATTGGAGAATGCTTGTCTCGATTTGGCGATCGCAATTCTACTTGCAAAGATGCCGGAAGCGATCGCCCAGGCTCAGGATTTACGGACACTGGAGTTGGAGTTGGTGCGGGAGTTGATGCGGGAGTTGGTGCGGGAGTTGGAGTTGGTGCGGGAGTTGGAGTTGGTGCGGGAGTTGCTGCGGGAGTTGGTGCGATTAGGGAAATCAGATTTGGTAAACTTCCTTGGGTGTAAGTTTCCCCAAAAGCAAGATTGGGGAAAATGGTGTTTCCCTCGCCAGAATTAATGCTTCCCTTGGTTCCATTGTCGATCGCGCCGCCAACTACAAATGGTCGATTGCTACCGCCGCCGTGCCGAATTGCGATCGCGCCGCCTCTGGCACTTCCGGCGGTAGAAATACTGCTGGAAAGATTGCCAGATATATCGTCGGTGAAAACATTGTTCGATCGAAATAAACCAAGGGTTGTCACATCAACGTTGCCACCTGTGCCGTCTTGTTTGCCGCCTCTAGCATCGATAAAACCCAACAGAATGTTACCTGTCGCGCTGAGGGAGACGGTGCCACCGTTTCTCTGAGTGCCTCGGGAGGTGAGATCGAGAGCGGAAATTCCGGCTTGGGAGGTGAGGTCAATATTGCCGCCGATCGCTCCCGAAGCGTTCAAAGAGCCGGCAGTTAAAGGGCCGGCATTGCTTTTGAGTGCGATCGCGCCGCCTGTTCCCGTTGCTGATGAGGAGTCGATCGTACCGGCAGTAACAGTATTTCCCTCAACTCGAATGCTCCCGCCGTTGGAGGTAATATTGCCAGTCCTCACCTCGCGAGTTGCTTGCAGGTTGATGCTGCCGCCATCCGTCCTTAAATTGCCCTCTAAGAGTAGGTTTCCTGCGTTGATATCGGCTGGTAAACCCGCCCCGTTGTCCCCTCCGAGGGTAGCGGGATCTCGGGCGTTTAGGGTCAAATTGCGCGCGGTAATTCTCGAAGTCGCCGTGATGCTAGGAGCGTCAGCCGAGAGCTGGCCCAAGCTCTGAGTTTGACCGACGGAACCCCCAAAAGTAATGTTGCCACCAGCGCGCAGGGTCAAATTATTTGCGCCGCCCGGGGTGCTGTCGAGGGTATTGGCAAAAGTGATATTGCCGGTACTGGCGGCGAGGGTGGCGGTGCGATCGACTGTGACGGCACTGTTGAAAGTGATGTTGCCCGCAGTTGCGATCGCACCGGATAGCTCGGTACTCCGGCCGTTGACAGTCAAACTAGCTAGGGGCGCAGCTTGACCGACTGTACCGCCGAACAGCACTCTCTGAGCGTCAAGTCTAAGGGCGCGAGTTCCGTCTAGGCTGCCGGAGAACAGAATGTTGCCCCTAGCTTGAGTGCTCAAAGCTACATCAGCATTTAGGGAGAAGTTGCCTGTCAAAGTGAGATCGGCGCCGGATGTCGAAATGTTTGCGCCGATCGCAGTTTGGGACGCATCGAGAGTCAAACTAGCGCTGCCAGTCGTTCTTAGGGGATTGTCGATCGCGATAGAGTTGCCTTGAAGTGTCAGCGAACTGTTGAAGGTAATGGGTGTGACGATCGCGATCGAGCTGCTGTTGGGACGCCCGATCGCGATCGAGCCAAAATCCCCTGCCAAAGCAGCGATATCCGTTGCCGTTAAGTCCAAAATCCCTAAATTATCCCCGGTGCCGCCAATCCGAATTTGTCTGCCGTCGTTGGGTTGCAAGCTAATTGTTCCCCCCGCACTGCTGACAGAATTGTTGCCGCCCCTGAAGTCAATGCCGCTAGCAGTGAGAGCAATATTGCCACCGTTTGCATTCAGCCGCCCCAGAGAGATGCTGCTGGCAAAAATGTTGATGTTGCCGCCTTGAGTTTCGATTAAATCCTTGGGATCGTTGACAAAAAACACTCCGCCCGCTCTAAATGTTACGCTGTCTCCGGTTCTCGCTTGCAGTGAAAGTTGGTTGTCGGGCAAGTCTTGGACGGTGATGTAGCCCGGAGTGTCTAAAACTACGTTGCTGCCGGCAGCCATCTGTTCCAACTGCGCGTCTGAGATCGATGTTTCAGCGGGCGATCCTGTGGCTTGGAGTTCCCCGCCGGTCGATCGCGCGCTGGGAATGCCGTTACCGCTGACGATGGTAATATTTGCCGGATCGAGCAACAAATTGCCGATCGTCCCGTTAGGCGCGCGGGTATCGACCTGTCCTTGGAAAGTTAGAGCATTTTTGCCAGAAACTTCGACTCTGCCACCGTTACCTGCGGCAGTGCCGCCGTGAGCAGTAATATTGCCGAAGAAGCCAGTGGTATTGTCTGACCAAATTACGGCTGTGCCACCGTTGCCGCGGTCGATCGCGTTTGTGGCGATCGTAGAATCAGGACTAACATAAGTTACCTGGGCATTTAACACTGGTTCGAGCCCCTGGAAACCGCCTCCGACGCGCACAACACCTCCGCCGTTAGTCCCGGAAGCATTAATATTTGCGCCGAACAATCCGACTTTTTCGCCTAAAATATTTACCGTGCCGCCAGTCTGGCCAGCAGGGGCAAATACATTTACAGTACCCGAGACGATCGCACTTCCGGCATTTATCGGCACTGTTTGGCCGCCCGTCAGTACCAATTGACCTTGTGCGTTGGTTGTTAAACCTGTGGCTGACGCTACTCCTGGGCCCGTCAGCAACTGAGGTAAAGTAGCAGCAGGGGCGATCGCAGATTTTTCTGACGGCAAAGATGGAGTAATTTCTAAACTCAATAAGTTACCCGTTTGACTGATGCGGACTGCATTTTGTCCCGGAACAGCAGCCACCGTAATTTGACCGGCCGGCGCCGATAATTGCCCACTATTAATTACTGTACCGCCCAGCAAAGTTAAATTTTGACCCTTGCCAACTGCCAAACTTCCTGCATTTACAATTGCACCGACTTGTGAGTTATTAAAATTAAATTGATTGGGATTTCCCAGTAAAGCTTTATAATCATTAATTCCTGCCGAATTAAACCAGCGATCGCCGAAACCGATACCTGTAGCAGTTGTGGCGAAAAAAGAACCAGGCACGTTTAATCTAGCATTTTGACCGAAGACAATTCCCGCCGGATTCATCAGGAATAAATTTGAGTTACCGCCGCTTACAGAAATCAGACCGTTAATGACGGAAATATTGCTGCTGGAAATCCGCCCTAAAATATTTTGAATATTTGGATTAGTGAGAAAATTTGCGATTTGACCTTCACTGAGATTAAATTGGCTGAAGCTGTGAAAGAGATTGGCGCCGTTTCCCGACAGTTGTCCGCCGCTAATGTTTAAGCGATTTTGCTCCTGATTGACAACAGTATTAGTGCCGTCATTCGCTGGAACGACAGATTGCGATCGCACTGCTATCGGTAGCAGCCAAAAACCTAATGTCAAAATTAAAGCAGAGCGAAAATAGGTCATTAGTCAGTTGACAGTTGATAGTTGACAGTTGACAGTTGATAGTTGATGGTTGATAGTTGTCATGGGAAGCAATTCCCGATTTCCAATTCCCGATTCCCAATTCTAATCTATAGTAGTTTTGATTTTGTTTGAGCTGTAATGTTCCGCGAAAGTGCCAATAAACTTAAAAAAGTCGATCGCGCGCCTACACGGGGGGTTTGTCTCCTGGGTGCCAAGGGTGCCTCCTTCAGTCGATCGCACTTTCAAAGCGCCCGCTGCCATAATATCGGAAATCCCATGCAGATTTGATATGTATCTGTAGCAGGTGTCTTGACAAAATGCTGGCTTTCGTGGTGTACTGATTGGATAGAAGAGCAGTCAAACCACGAAATCACTCGCTCCTCTGACGGTAGTTGTGTTTACCTGTCAACTGTCAAGCGGTCAACTGTCAACTAAATGAACTTTTTTTATTAGCCGCAGAGAGCGCAGAGTACGCAGAGTAAGAGAATAAAAGAGAAGATTATAGTTGAATGTATTTCGATTTACTATTGCTGTTTTTTGGGTAGATTACTGAATTTTTGCATGAATTGGCGATCGATCCAATCTTTCCAGTACCACAGTAGCGCTGATTCCCACATCCACGATCCGCGAGATGCGATCGCCCTTTTATTCCCAGTACCGATTAAGCCTAAATATTTTTCCTGTGGTGCAAAGGGTTTCAGCGGTTTTGCCAATAAAAACTGCTGCAAATTTTCAAACAGCGGTTTGCCCTGACGCACAGCAAACACCCCTGCTTTGGGACGGGGATAATTAACCATCGCCGCGATGTCTCCAGCCCCAAATACGTTGGAGTGAGAGACTGATTGCAGGCAATCGTTGACTTGCATAAAGCCGTTTGAGTCAGTTGCTAAACCAGATTCTCCGATCCAATGGGCGGCGGATGCTTGTGTCACCCAAAAAATGCGATCGCACTCAATCTTCAAACCAGATTCACAGTATATTTGGTAAATGGGCATTGGGCATTGGGCATTGGGCATTGGGCATTGGGCATTGGGCATTGGGCATTGAGAATCGGATGTTATTTCCATCATTTCTTGCTTTTCTATAGCACTAACTTTTTCCATTAGATGCAGTTGAATGCCGCGACTAATCAGAATTTCTTTCAGGCGGCGGCGAACCCGTTTGTTATGTGCAGGCATCAATTCAGCACCGCTATGAAACAAATTAATTTCTAATCCTTCTTCCTGCTTAAACTTTCCTCTCTCCTTTAAAATCCATCCGTTACAAAATCCGCTGCCGAACCTCCCTCTTCCCTCTTCCTTCTTCCTTCTTCCTTCTTCCTTCTTCCTTCTTTCCTCTTCCTTCGCAAGACGAGATTGCATATTCAATGCTAATTCTACGCCGCCCGCGCCGCCACCAACAATCGCGATTCGTACAGTTTTTTTTGGATAGTTTTGCGTTGCAGAGATTAACTGATTCCAGCTAGCTAAAAACTCCGGTACGGGTTTAGCTGGAATTGCGTATTCTGCCGCACCTGGAACTGATATAGTCGCGGGAGTGCTGCCGATATCCACAGACAGCACGTCAAAGTTAATTGGAGGGCTGGTTTGACAAATTACTAAATTTTTGTTAAAGTCGATCGCGATCGCCCGATCGACCAATATTTGACACCCGGCAAATTCGGCGAGCGATCGCAAATCGATATGACATTCATCATAATCGTAAAACCCGGCAACGTGTCCCGGCAACATCCCCGAATAGGGCGCGTACAGGACATCGCTAATCAGAGTCAACCGCACGGAGGGCAGCGGTTTGATGCCGAACATTTTCAATACAATAGCATGACTGTGACCGCCACCAATTAAGACTAAATCTTTCACAATTACAGATGTTCGATCGAAATATTCCTTTCCCCGATATTGTACAGCACTCGCACTTCCGCAGACAGGACTGTCCGGTCAGGAGAGCTGGCGGTGTGTAATTAAGATTGGCCAGCACTTTTGACAAAATGCTCTCACTTACCCCCCGCCTACATCGCAGATTTTCAGCGATTGTACGATCGCACATTCAGCGCAAATGGCTGTAGACTGTAGAGCGAGCAAATTTGATCGCCAAATTATGCCGGGGTGTGTTTGAAAGCTAACTCACCATTCAAAATTATGACATTACGGATCATTCCTCGCAGTTGGTCGCGATCGATTAAACGTTTGTTCCCACTGCTGTTTGCCCTCTCATTCATTATAGTATTGTTGGTCAATAATGCGATCGGCGCGATCGCCCAGCAACCCCGCCAAGAAATTCGCGGAGTTTGGATGACGACAAACGACAAAGACATCCTCAGAGATAGGCGCAAAGTAGCCGAGGCTGTCAGCCAATTAAAGCGATTAAATTTTAACACAATCTATCCCGTAGTCTGGAACTCTGGCTATGCAATGTATCCCAGCCCAGTCGCCCAGCAAAGAGACATTCAACCCTTTGTTTATAGAGGGTTAGACGGACAAGATATGATCGGAGATTTAGTCGCTCAAGCTCACCGTCAAGGGCTGCTAGTAATTCCTTGGTTTGAGTTTGGTTTTATGACTCCTCCCACCTCAGAATTAGCCTTAAACAATCCCGATTGGCTGACACAAAAACAAGACGGCAGTCAAACATCAAACGGTGCAGGCGGCGAAGTAGTTTGGCTCAATCCCTTTCATCCCGAAGTCCAGAAATTTATTACCGAACTCGTACTAGAAATCACCACCCAATACAACGCCGACGGCATCCAATTCGACGACCATATGAGTTTGCCCTCAGAATTTGGCTATGACGAATACACAGTGGCTTTGTATACCAAAGAAACCAAAAAAGCACCTCCAACCGACTCTCAAGACGCAGCATGGGTGAAGTGGCGAGCTAATAAAATCACCGCTTTTATGTCCCAACTAAATCAAGCCGTCAAAGCAGCAAAACCCAAGGCAATTTTCTCAATTTCTCCCAATTACTACGAATTTGCTTACAAACATCACCTCCAAGATTGGCTGGCTTGGGTGCGTTTGGATATTGCCGACGAACTGATCGTGCAAGTGTACCGTCCCAATCTAGAATCATTTGTGGACAAGATTAACCGTCCAGAAATGCGAGAAGCACAGCAAAAAATTCCGACTGGAGTTGGGATTATGACAGGTTTAAGAAATCGTCCAGTAGCGATAGGGCAAATTAAATCCCAGGTGCAAGCAGTCCAACAATACGGCTTAGGTGCCGCTTTCTTCTACTACGAAAGCTTGTGGGAAGATGCACCCGAACCAATGGGCGATCGACTTTCTCAATTTAGCGCCTTCTTCCCGTCTTCTGCATTCCGCACAGCGCTACAAATACCGAGACGCGCGGCAACTTTTCCTCCGCCGCCCCCAGCCAAACCAGACCCCAAAGCTAAGCCCAATCAACCTACAAAAAACAGCCCACCTTCGCCCTCACCAACCACATCTAAAAAGTAAAAAGTCCTCATATCAAATCCGGTTACATCGGGATATTCCAGCGCTCGCGAGCGAAGGTTGCGCGAGCGGGGAGTGAAGGTTACGCGAGCGGGGAGCGAAGGTTACGCGAGCGGGGAGTGAAGGTTACGCGAGCGGGGACGCTCGCACTTAAGAGCGGAAAATTATTGTTTGGATGTAAGCGAAAATAATATCATTAATATCATTCCTCAGTCTCTTCCTAGTGCCGTCCCCGCTCGCGTGTGAGGGGCTGGTGAGATACTTTGGTAACGACGAACGAGTGCGAGCATCCCCGGTCACTTGTTCAGTATACCTTACCCTAATATCAATCATTAATCATCAATAAAAATGTCAACTAATCAAAAAATTGTACTACCAAAAATGGGCTGCGGCACTTGGGCTTGGGGTAACAGATTACTCTGGGGTTACGATGAAAGTATGGACGAGGAATTGCAAGCCGCGTTCAATCTTTGCGTTAACAATGGTGTCACCTTATTTGATACAGGTGATTCCTACGGAACCGGGAAATTAAACGGACGCAGCGAGCAACTTTTGGGGCAGTTTTCCCAACAATATCAAGGTGCAAATCAAGACAATATTTGTATAGCGACAAAACTAGCGGCTTATCCTTGGAGACTGACGCGACAATCCATGATATCTGCTGGAAAAGCCTCGGCTTCGCGCCTCGGAAAGAATGTAGATTTAGTGCAAATGCACTGGTCTACAGCCAATTATGCACCTTGGCAAGAGGGGGCTCTTTTGGACGGTTTGGCAGACCTTTACGAGCAAGGATTGGTCAAGGGAGTGGGTTTATCTAATTACGGGCCGAAACGGTTGAAATGGGTGCATCAAAGATTTAGTTCGCGCCAAGTTCCTATTGTGACTTTACAAGTGCAATATTCGCTACTTTCTACTTATCCAGTAACAGAACTTGGATTGAAAGATGTTTGCGATGAATTGGGGATAAAATTGATTGCTTACAGTCCTTTAGCTTTGGGGTTGCTGACTGGAAAATATTCGGAAAAGGGCTCTATTCCTAAAGGTATCCGAGGTTTGGCGTGCAAGCAATTATTGCCGGGAATGCGATCGCTTTTGGGCTGTTTGCGAGAAATAGCGGCGTTCAGAAACAAGACTGTTTCGCAGGTAGCAATCAACTGGTGCATCTGCAAAGAAACTATTCCGATTCCGGGGGCTAAATCGGCGGCGCAGGCGATGGATAATATTGGTGCTTTGGGCTGGGAGTTGAATTCGGGGGAGATTGCAGAATTGGATAAGGCGGCGGCGAGTGTGGATAAGAAAATGGTGCAGAATATCTTTCAAACGAGATAACCCGGTTCGTTAGAGTCGGCGGTTGAAACCGCTCCTACACAAACAATGTCCGCCGACGCGGACTGAATAACGTAATTTTAACCTTTGATTCTTCAACCTGCGGAGGCAGGTTTTATTTGTATAGACGCGGTTTCAACCGCCGAGTCTAATTGCTGAATAACATAATTTTAACCTTTCATTCTTCAACCTGCGGAGGCAGGTTTTGTTTGTATAGACGCGGTTTCAACCGCCGAGTCTAATTGCTGAATAACGTAATTTTAACCTTTGATTCTTCAACCTGCGGAGGCAGGTTTTATTTGTATAGACGCGGTTTCAACCGCCGACTCTACTCTAACCACAGAATTTTTCTACGCACCTCACAAACATTTCTACACCCATCCCCAACGCAGTTTCGTCAAAATCAAAACGCGGGTGGTGGTGCGGGTAAGCCAAGTTTTTCTCGGGATTTGCGGAACCTAAAAAGAAATAGCAGCCGGGGATTTCTTGCAAAAAGAATGACATATCCTCCCCGCCCATTGTTTGACATTCTGGGACTATTCCCGCAGGAGTTTCCACAACGGATTCAGCCACGCTGCGTACTAAGTCAGCCATGCTTGAATCGTTGATAACTGGTGGATAAATCGAAGAATAATCTAGTTGGTAATTGGCGCCGTGACTCTGACAAATTCCGGCAATTACTTGCTCGATTCGCCTGTGAAAATAACCTTGATATATGGGATTGAAATAGCGCACTGTGCCGCCGATTTGGGCGGTGTTGGCGATGACGTTGTGGGTGTGCCCTGCGTGGAATTTGCCGACTGTGACTACCGCTGAGTCGATCGGGTTAACGTTCCGTGCGACAATTGCCTGTAGGGCGCTGACAATTTGGGCTGTAACGACGATCGCATCTACAGTCTGGTGTGGCATTCCACCGTGCCCGCCCTTGCCAAAAATCGTGCAGTCAAAAACTTCTACAGCCGCCATCAGGGCGCCGCTGCGGACGCCTACAGTGCCTAATGGTAGATTGTTCCACAAATGCAAGCCGACGATCGCCTCAACGTCAGGATTCTGCAAAACTCCGGCTTCAATCATCGGTTTGGCGCCACCCGGGCCTTCTTCGGCGGGCTGAAAAATGAATTTTACCTTACCCGAAAAGCTGTGTTTGTGCTTGGCGAGATAACAAACTGTCCCGAGGGCGATCGCAGTATGACCGTCGTGACCGCAAGCGTGCATAATACCATCATGCTGCGATCGATAATCCACCTCATTTTCCTCTTGAATCGGCAAAGCATCCATATCCGCTCGAATTGCCAAAACTCGCCCCGGCTTCCCGCTGTCAATAGTTGCGACAACACCCGTTTTAGCAATATTAGTTTCATGCTCAATTCCCCATTCCTGCAACTTTTGCGAGATAAACTGGGCTGTTAAATTCTCATCAAAACCCAACTCCGGTTTTTGGTGCAAGCGGCGGCGCCATTCGACTAGCTGAGGCTGCAAACTTCTAATCTCCAGCCGCAACTGAGATAAATCGAAATCGGTTAAATTCGGTACAGTAGAAACCATATTAGTTGTTATTTGTTAGTTGTTATTTGTTAGTTGTTTACTCGTTTTACTCTTTACCTGGGAACCAGTTAAATAATTTGTAAAACTCTCTTTTCCTTCTCTGCGCTCTCTGCGCTCTCTGCGGTTAAAATAAAATCTAAGATGTTTTACCACAGAGGGCGCAGAGTACACAGANNNTGCGCTCTCTGCGGTTAAAATAAAATCTAAGATGTTTTACCACAGAGGGCGCAGAGTACACAGAGAAAGAGAAGATTGAGCAACAGAGGTGTTGAGAATGGGGTTATTTAGCAGTCTGAGAAACCAAATTAACTCCATGTAACAACCGCTCTAAATCTAATTCTGATGCTGATGCTGCTAATTTTGTCAAGTCATTTGGATCGTCTAAATGTGGCAAAGTACCCAACACTGGAATTTGAGTCAGAGACTCGATTAAATCGATCGGCGCAAAATCGGCAATTTCTTGTTCGGAACAAGCTTGAGGGCAATTAAGGACAATGCCTCTAAGCTGAAAGCCCGTGTGTCTGGCGAGGGCAACATTCGCTACAGCTTGCCCGATCGCACCTAACCTCACAGGTACCACCAAAACGCCCCTCAGCCGCCAATCTCGGGCAATATCCGCCACCGTCAGTTCCCGCGTTACAGGGGAACCCAGCCCTCCCAAAGCCTCCACCAGCACAAAATTCTTGCGCTCAGTGAGGCTTTGCAGCGCCGTCCAGACCTTTTCGAGTTCGATCGCTCTCCCCTCGCGTTCGGCAGAAATCGGTGGTGCTAGAGGCGCGCTAAAGTGCAGCGGATTGAGTTCTTCGGGGGATTGGTCGAGGCTAAATAAACGGGTGTAGAGTTCTCGATCGCCCGTGCCGGTTTGCAACAGCTTCATAATTCCCAAACTGCGATCGGGAAAATACATTTGCCAATAAGCAGCCAGAGCACTGGTCAAAACAGTTTTGCCCGCGTCAGTATCAGTTCCAGCAATCAGCAGCGAGTTCATTGGCAAAAGCTAGTAAGTAATTGGCTTCAACTTAAGTCTAGAGGAATTTTGCCAGAACTAGGGTGAAGGCGCAGGAGTCGGTGCGGGTTCCGGTGAAGGCGCAGGAGTCGGTGCGGGTTCCGGCGCAGGAGTTGGTGACGGCGCAGGAGTTGGTGACGGCGCAGGAGTTGGTGACGGCGCAGGAGTTGGTGCAGGAGTTGGTGCGGGAGTTGGTGCGGGAGTCGGTTTGGGTGCGGGAGTCGGTGCGGGAGTCGGTTTGGGTGCGGGAGTCGGCGCGGGTGTCGGTTTCGGCGCGGGAGTTGGCGCGGGTGTCGGTTTCGGCGCGGGAGTTGGCGCAGGTGTCGGTTCAGGTGTTGGCGTGGGTTCTGGCGCTGGCGTTGGTTCAGGTGGTAGCGATGGTGTGATTTCCGGCGAAGGTTCTGGGGTGATTTCCGGCGAAGGTTCTGGTGTGATTTCCGGCGAAGGTTCTGGAGTTGGGCTTGGCGAAGGTTCTGGAGTTGGGCTTGGTAAAGGTTCCGGGGTTGGAGTTGGCAAAGGTTCCGGGGTTGGAAGCGGAGTTAGTCTCGGCGTCGGAGTTATGACTGATGGCGCTGTCGGAGTGGCTGTGGGCTTCGGTTTGCTGTTGAGAAATGAGCCTACTAATGCCCAGGAACCGAAGCCTGTCAAGATGACTAAGCCTGTTAGCAGTCCGATCGCAGCAACCGGATTATCCCACAAAGAGCCACCAGCAGGCTCAATTAGCGGATCTGGCTGGTTTTGCGGGCCGGGACTTAGGGGCACCACCGGCTCGGGTTCGGGTGGCCTCCCCACCGCTACCGTTGCGATTAGCGAAGGATTTGACTGGACGACTGCTGATGCTGGTGGTGCAGTTGGCGCGTTAGATTGAGGGTTAGAATTAGTTTGGGTGTCGAGTGCTTGAGCGACTTCGCTGACAGATTGATATCGATCGCCCGGAGAGCGATTTAACATCCGATTCAGCACCACAGCCAAACCAGCGCTCACCTGTACTTGCTGCTGCCAATTCCACTGTAGCGTTGTTTGATCCAGCAATTCCTGCGGTTCTTTGCCCGTCAGCAGGACGATCGCCGTTACAGCTAAAGCATACAGGTCACTGCTGGCCGTTGCGCGCCCGCTTTGCAATTGTTCCATCGGCGCGTAGCCAATTTTACCCACAGTTGTCGCGTGGGCTGTTCCTTCGGGAGACTGAACTTTGGTAGCGAGTTCTTTCACCACTCCAAAGTCAATCAGTACCGGCAACTTATCGTTTTCACGGAGGATGATATTTTCTGGCGAGATGTCGCGGTGGATGATGCCCCGGGCGTGAATATGAGCCAGTACCGGCAGCATTTGTCGGATAAATACTAAGACTTCTGCTTCACTGAAAGTGCGGCTTGTAGAAGGATCTAGCAACAATTCGCGGTAAGTCATCCCTTCCACGTAATCCTGCACTAAAAACAAACGTTGATTCTCTTCAAATATTGCCCGAAACTGGGGAATTTGCGGGTGGGCAATTTGGTAAAGTATTGCCGCCTCTCTTTGAAACAATTCCTTCGATTTTTCCAAAACGTAAGGCCCGCTTTGCATCGGAATCAATTCCTTGAGGGCGCAGCGTTCTTTAAACCGCCCCTCGTCTTCTACTAAATAAGTCCGGCCAAATCCCCCTTGACCTAAAATATTCACCAAGCGGTAGCGGTTTTGTAGGAGAGTTCCAATAGAAATAGGTGGCTGCATAAGTTTTAAGTAGAAATTGTTAAAAAATAGACGATCGCTGGCAGACTTAGAATGTTAAATCTTTAATGCTCAAGATCGTACTTCACTGTCTGTAGTTCCCAGTCCCGATGAAAGTTAGCATTTTACTTCTTTTTGAGCAACTTTGAGAAATTAGGCGCAAGCGGGCGATCGAAAATCAGGGGTTCCCCCGGAGGGGTTTGCCCCATAGTTGCGGTTTTTTTGGGCGATCGCAAAGGCGAAAAATTAGCAGGCTGCTACATTCTTCCTAATGACCGCTGACTGTTGACTGTTGACTGTTGACTGCTGACTGCTGACTGCTGACTGTTGACTGCTGACTAATGACTTCTACCAACTGTCAACTGTCCACTGTCAACTGTCAACTGTTAAGCTTTGCTTTTACCATCTCTTGAATTCTGTTACCGTCTGCTTTGCCTTTAAGCTGCTGCATAGCCTTGCCCATCACCTTGCCCATATCTTTGGCAGAAGTAGCGCCCACCGAAGCAATCACCTCGTCAACCACTTGACTCACCTCTTCATCAGACATCTGCGCCGGCAAATACTCTTCCAGAATTGCCAACTCCGCCTCCTCTTGTGCCACTAAGTCCTCGCGGCCACCTTTGCGGTATTGGTCGATCGAATCCCGGCGCTGTTTCGCTATCTGCATCAAAATTTCCAATTCTTGAGCTTCTGTCAGCGTCTCTTGCCCCGAGGGACGGAGGCTGACTTCTTTTTCCAGAATAACTTTCTTGATGCCGCGAACAGTTTCCAAGCGAACTTTGTCCTTGGACTTCATCGCTGCTTTGATTTCTGCGTCAATCCGTTCTCTTAAGCTCATCGATTTTTACCTTGCTTTGCTATATCAAAAATCAGGAGTATGCTTCCGATTCTTAACTTTTTTTACAGTATTTTGCAAGTTTATTGCCTGTTGGTGGCATTTTTATCACCTTGAAGCCGGTGGCTTTCGGCCTTTGACCGAATTTTGAGCGGCTGCACTTCAAGTCTGGGCCCCAAATAGACTGTCGGCACAATTTTGAGACGCACAGACAGAAGTCAATACGGTTCACTGATAGTCCACGGGGAAAAAGAATGTGACAAACAGACGCGCTCGTTTGCGTCGCGAGGACAGCAATGACAAACAAACCTTAAGTGAACCGTATTGAGACAGAAGTGCGATCGCGCTTCTGCCTGCACACAGCCAGCCATAAACCCTGTTTATCCGACATATTTGTGCAACTTCTATTCAGTTCGCCTAAGTTAACACTTGCGGCCGCCCCGAAAGTTAAATCTCTCCAAATATTGGCTGAACATTTCTAATTTCCGATGGTAAGATGGCGGTTAAATAAACGTCTTGCAAGAGGCCTGCTGTGATCCGTTCTGCTACTTTACCGCTTCCGTTTCCCGAGCCGCCGGTTTCCGCTCACGACCGTCTGCGGCTGTTCTCCGGTTCTGCTAATGTTCCCCTCGCCCAAGAGGTGGCTCGCTATTTGGGGATCGATTTGGGGCCGATGGTTCGCAAGCGGTTCGCTGATGGGGAACTCTACGTTCAAATTCAAGAATCGATTCGGGGTTGCGATGTTTACTTGATTCAGCCTACTTGCTGTCCGGTGAACGATCGACTCATGGAATTATTAATTATGATCGATGCTTGTCGCCGCGCTTCAGCAAGACAAGTTACTGCTGTGATTCCTTACTACGGCTATGCTAGAGCCGATCGCAAAACAGCCGGCAGAGAGTCAATTACTGCAAAGCTGGTAGCTAATTTGATTACTGAAGCTGGAGCAAATCGCATTTTAGGGATGGATTTGCACTCAGCTCAGATTCAAGGTTATTTTGACATTCCTTTCGATCATGTTTACGGTTCGCCAGTGCTGTTGGATTATCTCGCGAGCAAGAAGTTGACAGATATTGTCGTCGTTTCGCCGGATGTGGGCGGAGTCGCCAGGGCGAGATCTTTTGCGAAAAAGCTTGGCGATGCTCCCCTAGCAATTATTGACAAGCGCCGCCAAGCTCACAACGTCGCTGAAGTGATGAACGTCATCGGGGATGTCAAAGGCAAAACTGCCGTGTTGGTGGACGACATGATCGATACTGCGGGGACGATTACCGAAGGCGCGAGATTGTTGCGCCGCCAGGGTGCGAGACAGGTATATGCTTGTGCTACTCATGCGGTTTTTTCACCTCCGGCGATCGAGCGTTTGTCTAGCGGAGTTTTGGAAGAGGTAATTGTTACAAATACAATTCCCGTACCTGAAGAGAACCGATTCAAGCAGTTGACGGTGCTTTCGGTAGCGAATTTGCTGGGCGAAACTATTTGGCGGATTCACGAAGATAGTTCTGTTAGCAGTATGTTCCGCTAGCTAGAGAAAGCACGTTTTCAATATTTGTTTTAGGGTGCGTTACAGGCTTGTTAACGCACCGTTTTTTTTGTATGTTGCGCTCTTTCTGGCAATAAATATCGTTTCCACAGGCATCCGAATAATAATATGTTTCCTATAGTGCGAGCTTAAGAGCTCGCGATCGTAACACCGCATTAACGATCGCATTGCAGTATCATATCAAATCCGGTAGCATCGTCCTGTATTAATCTCTCTATTCTCTCTCTGTGCCCTCTGCGCCCTCTGCGGTTAAATCATTCCGATGCAACCGGAAACGATATCATCCGATCTAACCGGAGTCGATCGCACTTGAGATCGCTGGAACAACAAATGGTAAAATTCTATCTTGTTGTCTTAAGACCGCGACCTTTTCATCTTCTAGAGATGTCTGACCAAAATAAGGGGTAAATAGGGAAAAACTATGAAACATTCACTGGTACGAGCAGCGGCCGCACTTGTCGGTTCAGCAATTTTAACACTCGGGGCGATCGCTCCGGCGAAAGCATATACTTTTGACGAAACCGAAATTAACCAAGATCGAGTAATTGCGATCGCCCAACCGGGCGGTTTGACCGGCTACCAATTGCTTATTGTAGAACAAGTCACAGACAGACGGAAGTGCTGGAGCGAAAGCGGTTCTAATCCCGTGACAGTCGATCCGTTATTAGCTACTTTTGACTTCACCGGCATTTGCGGCCGCGCCACAGACAGCAACGGCTTTTCCATTCGCATGGCCGGCACCGATTTAGCATTAAAATACAGCCTAATATTGCAAAATGTTGATGGCAATGTGGTATTAATGGGAATTCCCAGCGATCCTAACGCTCAACCGATAATTATCGGCCGCACCAACGGCAATACTAACGGCTTTATGAAAATCACTCTCGATCCCGCTTGGCGCTTTAGTAAAAGAACTTATCAAGGGAAAGTATTAGGTCACTTTTATTTCACTAGCAGTCAAGCCGCACCGGGACAAATCGGAAATACTGGCGGAAATACTGGCGGAAATACTGGCGGAAATACCGGAGGTAATACTGGCGGAAATACCGGAGGAAATACCGGAGGCAATACTGGCTCTTCTACATTCGGAGATATTGCTAGCGATATCTACGCTTCCGAAATTAAAGAAGCTGTGGGCCTTGGGTTTGTCGCCGGCTTTGCTCAAGATAATACATTTCGGCCGCAGCTTGCCGTTACGCGAGAGCAATTGGTATCTTTAGTATTGGAATCATTGAAAGGAATCCAAGGTGCTAATATCACATTTCCTAACAATGTTTCTGCTCGTCCTTATAGCGACGTTGATAGCACGCGCTGGAGTGCCGGAAAAGTGCAATTTGCGCGGGACAATAAGATAGTTAGTGGCTATCAAGATGGAACTTTTAAACCTATGCAGTCAGTGACTCGCGCTGAATTGATGGCGGTGCTGCGGAGAGCATCAGAATTTGGTTTGTCGGCGCGGGGAATGCAGCCAAATTTAGTTGGAAAAGAACCGCCTAAAACTTTTTCAGACACTCAAAATCATTGGGCTGCTGCTATTATTACTCAAATGTCTGCTTATTGTTCTGTTGCTTCCGCTGTTAACGAAGTTGGAACTCGTTTTGCTCCCGATGATGCGGCAAAGCGGAATTACGCGGCGGCGGCTACTTTGCGGATGCTGAAATGCGTTAAGGCTCAATAAACAGTTGACAGTTGACAGTTGACAGTTGACAGCGAATTGATAAGAATGGAGATTTAAACTCCGTTCTTATCACAATCTGCCTTCATGCTGGTGCTTCAAACCCCTGCTATTCGGTCAGTAGGGAAACCCTAAGTTTTTTTAGTAATCTTAAGACTGGCGCACCATAAGAATAGACTGTCAACTGCTGTGCCCTGAGCGTAGTCGAAGGGGTCAACTGTCAACTGTCAACTGTCAACTGTCAACTATTTACGCTACACCGTAGTCAGTATACGGTCGTTTGTATGGGGGTTGCAATCCCAAAACAATATCCTCTCTTGGCACTCCCATTGCAACTAATTCCTCCGCTGGATTTTGGTCGGTTAAATTTTGCTGAAGCCAGATTTTTCCATCTTTGATGTCAATGTGAATGATGCTTCGATAAATTCGGTTAAGGTGTTCCCAGCCGACATTCATCCACTGATAATGATCTCGTTCTGTGTCGCAGATAAGTTGCACTTCGACTTCATCATCGGAAACATCATCTTCGGCATAACGGGTGATTAATGTCTGAACGTATTGACGGTATTGAGCTAGTTTATCCATTGCACAATTACCTCATTTGTTGGTTAATCAGGACTAATATCAATTCGGGTTACATCGGAATTAATATTACCCAAAATCAGGAGACGGCAGTGCCGTTTCCCTACAATTAATCTGGCGTAGGGACACGGCACTGCCGTCTCCTCGCTTGTCATTCCGGCGCAGCCGGAATTGATATAAAGTCTTTTTTAGTCCCGATCATATCGTTTCCTTGCCTTTCTTCTTAGCTGCCGATTTCCGAGTTTTTGGAGTAGCAATTATTTCTGGTTCTTCCAAAATAACATCTTCTTCGGTTAATTTACACAAGTCGTTTAAGGAAAATTTTTGTTGGGATTCGAGTTCGTTTAGCAAGTTTGAGGCTGTTTCTAATATGTGCTTTCCCTGTCGGAGTTGGATGGTAGTTTTATTTTCGATCGCATCCTGCAACACAAAAACTGATACAATTTGCCAAATATCCAAATCATCACCGATGACATCGCACTGAGAGACGATTTTGCCGTTTTCGGGGACGTGAATCCCTAAGCCGGAAGCTTGGATCAGCGGCTGGATTTCTGTTATGCTTAAATCCGCAAGGTCGGTAATTTTATGTTCGAGGGATACGAAGTCTGCTAAATCTGGTAAGTTGATTGATTCTGCTGCTACAGCGTCGAATTTGAAGGTGAGAGTTTGGTTTAATGGATCGGAAATGGCGTAAATTGATTGGATTTGCGATCGACTAACTGCACCTTTATCAAAAAAATCTTCGCCTAGAGGTGCGATCGTCTTCGTTGGCGTAGCCCCCGTAAGGGCGGGATTCGCGATCGCAATTTTACCATTTTCCGCCACCTCCAAAATCTCCAAATTAACCAAATTCGTCGCCGCAGTCTTCACAAAAACCCGATCCAACCCCAACAAATCCGCCAACTCCTGCAAAGTTGGCGCAGGATCGAACTCCACACCCGCCCGCAAAATGAACTCTTCCAATACATTAAACTCGCGAGGTTCGCTAATCGTCACCTCCAGCGGAGTTTGGCGAATTGCAAAGCGGAATTCACGCGCCACCAACACCGACAAATCAGGGTTTTGTTGCTCAATTTGTGCCGCTAGCGAACTTAAATTCGCATCAATTTGTTTAGCTGAGGATGCTAGCAACATCTACAAAACCTCCGCAGTGACGCACCGTTTTTGAAACTTCCTGATACATTTTTCCGACAGTACCTGTTTGTTGCGTAAATAAATCGTGACAGCCGACAACTATTAACAATTCTTGAGCGCGAGAAAAAGCCACATTCACCCGTTCCGGTTCCTTAGCAAATCCAATATCGCCTCTAATATTATTGCACACAGTGCTGACAATAATCACAGGTCTTTCCATTCCTTGAAAGATGTCAACTGTACCAGTGCGGATACTCAAAGATGGGAATCTTTCGGCGGCGATTCTATCTTTAATTGCGTTCAATTGAGCACCGTAAAAAGTGATAATCCCGATTTCCTTCGGCGGTTCACCCTCTACCATTTTAGGCCGCCAAGCGGTTTCCATCTGTTCGCACAAAAGCTCGATCGCATCTATTTCCTTGACATTCAACCGCGAAGTACCCTGTTTCCCCTCCTCAAACCCTTGTCCCACGGGCGTTTTCACCCACAGGATGTGATTGTTTTCTTTGATGGTGTCACCTGCGAGATGGTGCGCGCGTCTCGTGTCTGCTTCCAAAATCCCGCAGTTGAGCTTTTGCTGGTAAAACTGATTGATTGCGCCCATGATTTGCGGGTGCATTCGGTATTGAGTTGTCAGCATTTTTTTAATACCGTCGTCAGCTTTTTCAAACAATATTTTGAACAGCGATTCTTTGATAAAGCTAAGTTCGTCTCCGGTACAACCGATGTCTTCGGCAATATCATCGATCGTACTTTGATTAAACATCGGCGGCAATTGCCTGTGATCGCCCACTAATACTAATTTTCTGCCCTTCAAGGCGGGGATTAATAACTCTGGCGGAGTGCATTTACTAACTTCGTCAATGATGACTGCATCAAAGCTGGGAAAGTTTTTGCTAAAATCAAAGCTGGCAGCTTGCACGCAGGTAATGCCGATGACGTTCGCGTTGTCAATATAAATTTGCTTTAAATCTTGACGGTCTTTTTCTGACGGATGGCGGAGTTTTTCAATCCAATCTGTGACGAAGTTTTGAGAACGATTGAGGGCAGTTTCTTCTCGTTCTAATTCTCGCTGCCAATGCTTGAATAAACGCTTGATTTTACTTAAAAAATCTACGCTGAATAATCCGGTACTGGGAACTTCTATTTGGTATTTAGTCGGGATATTTTGCCATGCTGATTCCCACCAACTTCTCTCTACGATTAATTCTGGCGCTGGTTGTTGCTGTTGCAGTTTAGCCGTAATCTCGCTCAATTCTGTTTGAAGTGTCGCGAGTTCCTCCTGTGCAGTTGTAGCGGCAATTTGCAGTGGGGATAATTGCTCGTCAAGAGTAGTTTTGACAACTTCCAAAATCCCGAACGGATCTAAGTCAGCCAGGGATTTTTTAAGCTGAATCACACTGGTTTTCCAACTATCAACTTGCTTGAAAAACTGCTGCGGTTGTTCCCAAATATTCGACTTTTGCGCGAGATATTGTTGGGCGAGAATCCGCAACTTGTCTGGAACCTTTGACTGTTCTACAATTGCTTGCAATTGATTCGTAACTTCGCTAATTTTTAAGTTCGCTTCTTGCTGCGCGGCTTCTACTTGAACTTGGGCGGCGGATATTTGCTGCTGGCTGACGGTTTGACCGATTTTATCTAATAACTGTTGCTGCTTAATTAGTTGTTGTTCGGTTTCGGTTTTCAGGGGAACTATGCACTGGCGGGCGTTTCCGAGAATAGTATGCAGCAATTCTTTGAGTAGCCGATCGAAGGTTTCTTGAATTTGATTTGGCTGCAATGATTGACTGTAAAATTGTTGGATGTTAGCTAAGAAAGTGTCAGCTTTTTCGAGGATGAATTTGCGCTGACTTTGACTAACTTGGGAATAGCTGGCGAAGTCTTTGGCTAGTTGTTGCCATTGCGCCCGATCGCCCGCAGCGAGCACGATCGGCATTTGAGTCAAATTTAGGTGCAAAAACTCGCTAAACCGGAACTGCTGCCCTTGAATGTCCTTGAAACCCGCGCTGGCTTCATGGGCGATCGCCTTTTGCAGTCTTTCCAAATCGGGCAAACTGACTTTACACTTCGGCGGGACGATCGGCAATTTGAGCGATCGGGCAATTTTCAAAAGTCCTGCGGGCAATTCTACCATATCATCCGTCAGCATTGCGCCCGTTTCCCAGCAAGCTTTCACAACAGTATAAAGTCGCGTATCCGCCGTCTCAATCCACTCTGCAACGGCGACAACCACGGCGGCAATTTCCGCTTTTCGCAGTTCCAAATTACTGATTTTCTGTTCGAGATTGTGGCGGTGTGTCTGATTTTGCTTGTCGCCCAACTCGAGTTGATTCACCGCATCCGACAACTGCCGCGACGCCCGCAGCGACTCCGCAACTCCTGACATCGCGTGACAAACTTCCTGGGCGCGATCGCCCGCCGTCTCAAATTCGGATAATTGCGGTGCTACAGTTTCCCGCAACCAAACCGCAATCCCAAACGCACCGCAACTAGGGCGATCCAATCCTATTTGAATAGTATGGTTGACGCAAATCCGCACATTTGCCATAAAGTTTTCCACTAAAACATTACCTTCAGAATAAGGTTTTAGTTTCGGCATAAACTCGGAAACTTCTGAAGATTCCCAGTTAATCTCCGGCGCAGCTAGTAAATTTGCCAGCCCATCAACCAAAGATGCAATCTCGCTTTTAGCAGTTAAACTTAATTGATACGCTGCTGATTGCGCGGTCAACTTTTCCTCAACCTCCGCCTTCCCGTCGTGCAGGTATTTTTGTTCCTTAAAAAAAGCTCTCTCGGCGGCCGAGTAGGCATTAAATCTGTCGAAATCTGCCAGCAACCGCTGTAAAGATGTGACATTAATCTGACGCTGCGACAGTTTTTGTTCGCAATCAGTCGCCGTATTTTGCAGCCAAGTGCCGATCGCATTTTCCTCTAAAAACGGCTGGCCTTCCTCCTGTACCTTATGGGCTTTTCCCTTTCGCAAAGCCCGAATCGCCGGATTGTGAACCAACCGACTCAAAGCATTATCAACGGCTAAATTAGCTTGGGAAGCAATCAAAGTTTTCCCGCCTTGACGCGCAATTTGATAGCAAATTTCCGCAATCACCGTCGTTTTCCCGGTTCCTGGCGGCCCTTGAATCAAAATTAAATCCCGCGCCGAAAGCACCATTTCTACGGCAGCGAGTTGATCGTCGTTAGCATTGCGATTTAATAAATTTTCCCGATCCAATTTTACCAGCTTGTCGGGAATTCTCGCCTCGGAAGAGTCAAATAAAAACTCGCTTAAATAGGGATTTTGAGCGCGGCCATCCGCCAGCATCTTTAAAGCTTTCTTTTTGCGATCGATCTGACTGATATCCCCCGCCGCCTCGAAATACAAAAATCCTTGTTTGGGAAGTTGATATCTACCGCCCGCCATGCGATCGCCCAAATCAACATCCAACTTAATCCGTAACATACCACGTTCAAATTCAATTTCCGCAATGCTACCCAAAGTCTCGCCATCGCGGCTGCTTCTGCTTCCCGGCGGCGAATCAAACAAAATAATGTCTTCATTTCTGGCTTGTTTCAGCCTTTCGCGAAAGTCGCCGACTTGTAAGGGATTCTCCTCGTAGCCGTCAAGAGTTGCCGAATTGCGATCGATTTCAAAAGTAACGATTTTGAAGCCGGAACCATAGTTATGCGCGCGGAAAGGTACACAAAATTGACGCGCTTCGGCGATGCGTTTTTCGACATTTAAGAAAGTGTGCCAAACTTTTAATTGTTCAGTTGTCGGTATGTGTCTCTCGTCCCAAAATGGCATTTGTTGGACGCGGGCGATCGACTTTGCAGGAATTGGCGATCTACTTTTCGGCAAAAGTCGCAACTGTACCGGCAAAGCATAGCCATCTTTTCTACCTCTAGGAAGCGCCACCAAACCAGCATCCAGCAGTTTTAAGCCGCCGATTCCGTCTTCTATCCGTACAGTTGCTAACAAGCGTAAAGTGCGATTCCCTTCGGGATAGCTTCGCTTCACGGCTTTTTGCAACAATTCCGGTAATTTAAAATCATCTCGATCCGTAGCAAGAATCAACTCCCAGATTTCCTCTTCAGAAAATCTCTCATTTACCTTTTGGCGCCGCACGTAGAAAAGACTGGGGGATTTACCGGCTATTTCCGACATCACAACTTCCGCCCGATCTCTGCATTCCCAATCGCAATATTTCGCTAAAGCCGCTTCTCCTTCAACTTGACCAATAAATTTACTAATTGTGCGATCGCCACTAAATTTATATCCCCAATCTTCTGCTACTAAAGATGGCATATTTTGATTTTAGATTTTGGATTTTAGATTTGAGATTGGATTTAAGATTAGCATATTGGAAGACTGGGCGGTTAGAAACCGCGTCTATACAGGCGAAACCCAAGGTGGTTTTACAGTCATCAGAGAATTAGGTACGTTGTTGGGATGCGAGCCCTCTTTATATATACGCCTAAAGAGGGCTGAAGCCCAACAACGTACCTTTGTTAATTCTGCACAATAAAATCAAAAGGGCGAATGATGGGAATTGAACCCACGAATGGTGGTACCACAAACCACTGCCTTAACCACTTGGCTACACTCGCCATAACGTTTTCAACTATAACATAACATCTCAGCACAAGTCTAGGGGTAAAGCAAAAAAATTTCAAAATATTTTTCAGCCTCCCTAAACCGATCGGCATCAATTGTGCCTGAAATTCAGCGCACAGCCCGAGTTTAGCACAATTTTCGATTTGGGCGATCGCACAATAAAATTGGTTCGTAGTGCGGACTTCAGTCCGCATTATGCGGACTGAAGTCCGCTTTTGCGAACTTTCATTACTGGACATGAGATAAGTCCTCGACGCAAGTGTGACAATAGTTAAAGATTTTTTGAGGTAGATTGTGGCGCCAAGAGTGAAGACAGCGCAACCGCATACCTTTGGTTAATGTGCCAGTTGCGTCTCGGAATGTAAATGAAACGCCCGCGCAGCAAGCTGTCGCGCGCCCGGATCTGTGTCAGCTTGGGGCGCCGTGCACATTGTATAACATCGCGATCGGGCCCAGCGGAATAGAATAGCCTTATATCCATGTGTGCGTCTATTGTCAACTAATTTTCTTCTCTTATCTCTCTTCCTTCGCCCCGCGAAGCAAGGAGACTATGAAAGCGGTGCATTTAAAAAACTTCTTCACAATCCAAAATCTAAAATATAAAATCTCAAATCCCTATGAGCTACTGTATTAACCCAGAATGTCAAAATCCCGAAAATTCACTCACAGAAAAACTTTGCTTGAACTGCGGCTTTAACCTATTGTTGAGACAGCGGTATCGCCCGATTAAACTCTTAGGAAGAGGTGGATTTGGCAAAACTTTCCTCGCCATTGATGAAGACATCCCCTCGCAACCGCGCTGTGCCCTCAAGCAATTTTATTTTCGCGATCGCGATCCAGTAATTTTCAACAAAGCCCTTGAATTATTCCACCAAGAAGCAGTCCGTTTAGACGAACTGGGAAAACACGCGCAAATTCCCACTTTATTAGCTGCATTTGAACAAGAAGGTCATATTTATTTAGTTCAAGAGTTTATAGACGGGCCGACTCTCAAAGAAGAATTAGACCAAAGTGTCTGCGATGAAAATCAAATTTGGCAACTGCTGCAAGACTTATTACCCGTGCTGCAATTCATCCACGACAACCGCGTCATTCACCGCGACATCAAACCTGAAAATATTATCCGCCGCCAGTCGGACAACAAACTCGTATTGATCGATTTCGGCATTGCCAAACTGCTGACTGATTCAGCTATACTCCGTTCAGCAACGCTGATCGGGAGTCAAGATTATATAGCTCCCGAACAAATGCGCGGTAAAGTATTTCCTGCTAGCGACCTTTACAGTTTAGGTGTTACTTGCATTCGCCTGATGACGCAAGTTCCGCCGTTGGATATGTACGACTGTAAAACCGAGCGCTGGTGGTGGCGCGAGTTTCTCCCCAAAGGCACGAGTATTAGCGCCGAGTTAGGTGAGATTTTAGATAAATTGCTACAAACTCATCTTTGTCAGCGCTACAGTTTTGCGGCGGAAGTTTTGCAAGATATCAATGCAGTTTTAGATATTCGCCAGCAAAATTTGGTTGTGCCGAAAAAGCCGATCGCCCAAACTCTCATTAATACCGACAACTCGCCTTATTTCAAAGCCCTGCCAACTTCTGAGCCTCCGATTTCACCGACCAAAACTACCGCCAATTCCGCAGAAACTTTGTCCTTATCAAGGATTTCAAATCTCGATTCTACCATGATTTCAGCAGCGGGAGTTGATTATACCAAACTGCGGGATTGTTTGTCAACTAAAAAGTGGAAAGAAGCCGATCGCGAAACTTGGGCCGTGATGTGTCAATCTCTATCGCTGACACCGGGAATTCAGCTAGAAATCAGCCAAATTTACAAGTTACCATGCGAAGATTTGCAAATAGTCGATCGCCTGTGGCTGCACTACAGTCAAGGTCGGTTTGGCTTCAGCGTCCAAAAGGAAATCTATGAAAGCGTCAAGGGAGATTATGTCAGATTTTGCGATCGGGTAAACTGGCAAACCTACAATTCTGCTACTGCTTCAGGACAACTTAAATTTACTCAGCAAGCACCAATCGGACACCTGCCATCTCGCAGTTGGGTTGGTGGCATTCAGTGGCTGCGACACCTCGATGCCTTGTCAGCAAAGCTAACCGAATGCAACAACAATTGACTATTGATATTTGTTATTTGTTATTTGTTATTTGTTATTTTTGAATATTTCGCAATAATTAATAACCAATAACTAATGACTAATAGCGTTCGCGAGCAGGGACAGCACTAATGACTAATGACTAATGCCCAATGACCTGTTTGGCCACTGCCCTGTTTGGCCAATTCCCGATGCCCAATTCCCGATGCCCAATAACTTAACTCTACCTGAAAGCAGAGCAATGGCTCCCGCTAGATGTATCCAACGAGCGAGGTTCAGTGCGATCGCTTGTCGCACAATGGATGCTGAAGGTAAACACAGATACAGTCGGAAATCTGACGACTGTAACAACCGAACTAAAGAGAGGTATCGATCGATGTTTTTTCACAAAAAGCCACTAATGTCTGCGGTAACAGTAGACGAAGCCAACCCCCGTTTTGCCCAACTGCTGCTAGAACAGTTTGGCGGAGCAACCGGAGAACTGACAGCAGCTTTGCAATACTGGGTGCAGTCCTTTCACTGTGAAAATGCAGAGATTAAGGATATGCTCCAAGATATTGCGATCGAAGAATTCAGCCACTTAGAAATGGTTGGCAAACTGATCGAAGCTCACACCAAAAACGTTGACCAAACAGAAGCTTACAAAAGCACTTTGTTTGCAGTCAGAGGTGTAGGCCCGCACTTGTTGGATAGCCAAGGTCAAGCTTGGAGTGCTGCTTACGTCAACGAAGGCGGCGATGTTGTCCGCGATTTGCGCGCTAATATCGGTGCGGAAGCAGGAGCTCGCCAAACCTACGAAGCATTGATTGAACTAGCGCCGGATGCGGGAACGAAAAAGACGCTGCACTTCTTGCTGACTCGGGAAATTTCCCACACTCAAATGTTCATGAAAGCTTTGGAAGCGATGGGCAAACTTACCGATCCGTTCTTCGGAAATATCGCGCCAGATTCAACAGTAGATTTGTTCTTTAATTTGTCTAGTGATGGCAAAGACCAACCAACTGCTTTGAACTCTGAACCTACTTTCAAGTACGTCGCCGAGCCTACTCCTCAAGGTTAATCAGAATATTCGGCAACTGTTATCCCCGACTTCTTAAAGAAGTCGGGGATTTCGGCGTTCGGTTTTTTTTAGGAGTTGCGGCTCCCTGATGTTAGAATTATTCAACATCCCGATCGACCATTAACATCAAATCCCTATTGAAATTGCGATCGACTTACCTATTAGTTTCTCACGGCAGCCGCGACCCCAGACCGCAAGTAGCTTTGGAAAACCTGGCTCAACTGCTGTCTGATAATTTGGCCCACTCCTTCCCCGCAGTCGCCACCGCCACCCTAGAACTCGGCCCCGCGCCACTCCACGAACAAATTTGCAGTTTTGGCGAACGTACCCTCTCCCTCGGACTGACTCATTTGCAAATCCTGCCCGTATTTTTATTACCCGGAGTTCACGTCGCCGACGACATACCCGCAGAGGTGGAAATTGCCCAGAAAACTTTTGGTTCCCGGTTAAACATAGAAGTGCGCCCGCATTTAGGTTCCCAAGTAGCAGGCTTAACAAACTTGCTCAAAACTCAGATGCAAGAGCTAGCTTTTGTCCCCAATTTGCTATCCCCAAAATGGATTGTACTATCTCACGGCAGCCGCCGCCCCGGAGGTAACTCGACATTTGAAGAAATCGCCAGCCAACTCGGCGCAGAGACTGCTTATTGGTCAGTAAAGCCGAGTTTGGAAGAACGAATTGACAGTTTAGTTCGTGATGGACAGCAGCAAATAGGAATTGTGCCATACTTCTTATTTAATGGAGGAATTACAGATGCGATCGCCAAAAATGTCGAGCAGCTACAGCAGCAATTTCCCACGGCAGAACTTCATCTCGCAAATCCTCTAGGCGCCAGTGTAGAATTAGCAGACTTAATTCGGGATTTAATTCAAAAATGAATCGCAAAGACACAGAAGAGGTCAAGGAAGCAAGAAAAATGTCTTTAGGTAAAGTGTATTTAGTAGGTGCAGGCCCCGGAGATCCGGGTTTGATGACTTTGAAGGGAAAAGCGCTGTTAGAGTGCGCGGATGTGGTGATTTACGACGCTTTAGTCAGCCCTCAAATTTTGGCAGTCATCAACCCCCAAGCAGAACGAATTGATGCCGGGAAACGCAAAGGCCGTCACTCGTTAATGCAGGACGAAACTACTCAGTTAATGATAGACAAAGCTCAAGATAATGCGATCGTAGTTCGTCTCAAAGGCGGCGATCCGTTTATTTTTGGGCGCGGCGGCGAAGAAATGGAAGATTTGGTAAAAGCTGGAGTCTCGGTAGAAGTTGTACCCGGTGTCACTTCGGGAATTGCGGCCCCGGCTTATGCGGGAATTCCGTTAACACATCGATCGTACAGTTCGTCAGTCACTTTTGTCACCGGCCACGAATCGGCGGGAAAATATCGGCCGGAGGTTAATTGGCAGGCGATCGCCCGCGGCTCCGAAACTATTGTAGTATACATGGGAATCCACAATTTGCCTTATATCATCGGCCAGTTAACAGCAGCCGAATTGAGCGCAGAAACGCCCGTAGCCTTAGTGCGCTGGGGAACGCGGCCGGAACAAGAGGAATTGATTGGCACTTTGAGTACAATTGTAGAGCAAGTTGAGGCGACTGGATTTTCCGCACCTGCGATCGCCGTAATCGGAAATGTCGTTAATTTGCACTCTATATTGTCTGGCTGTCGGCCACATCAGACGGTGGTTGAAACCGCACCTACACAAACGATTTCTGCCTCCGCAGACTGAACAAAACAAATTAAATTTAACAATCTTTGTCTTCAACCCGCGGAGGCGGGTTTTGTCTGTGTAGACGCGGTTTTAACCGCCGTGTCTTTTCTACAAACCTATGTTCAACGCGCCACCTGCCGCATATATTCCCCCCACAACTGAGCCGCATTTGCACTACCTCCGCCAGTCGGAGAATTATCATCATTTCCCAACCAAACTCCTGTCACCAGTTGCTGGCTGGGAATATAACCGACAAACCACAAATCTTTATTATCATTAGTCGTGCCTGTTTTTCCAGCTTCTCCCAAGCCCAAAGCAGCACTGCTACCCGTACCTCCCCGAACAACTCCTTGCAGCATATCAGTCATCGTATCCGCGACGCCTTCAGAAACTAACTGTCGATTGGCAACGCCATCTTTTTGATAGTCATAAATCACCCGACAACTTTTAAAATCATTTCGATCTTTGCAGTCGCTGCTGTCAATAATTCGCTTGATTACGTGGGGGCGATTCCCCAAACCCCGGTTCGCCAAAACCCCGAACGCACCCGTTAATTGCAATACGTTAACTTCACTTTCACCTAACACTAAACCGGGGGAAGAACGCAGGGGAGATGTAATCCCCAAACGTCTGGCCATGCCCACTACATTGTCTAAACCGACATCTTGCGCGACTCTCAAAGCAATGGGATTTTCCGACTGTGCTAAACCCCGATACATATCAGTGCTACCGCTGGTTCTGGCGCAGCCATTGTAACTTTGTCCTCCCCAAGAAAGCGGCTCGCAAGAATAAGTCTTACTGGGTGGGATTCCGCGTTCTAGGGCGGCGGCATAGGTGAAAATCTTAAATGTAGAACCGGGCTGTCTCAATGCTTGGGTAGCCCGATTAAACTGACTTTGCAAGTAATCTACACCCCCAACTAATGCTAAGACTTCCCCGGTTGTAGAATTGAGAGTTACTACAGCTCCTTGAGAAAAACCTGCATTCGCTCCGGCATTTTCTACGGCATTTTTGAGGGAAGATTCAGCTACTTTTTGCAGACCTGGATTTAAGCCTGTTTCTACAATAAAATTGCCTTCTCTGGCTAACTGCTCCCCCAACAAAAACTCCAATTCGTCAAATACATAATTGTAGAAATAAGGCGCGATCGTACTTTGCAGGTATTGGCGGGCTTTGGGATTGATGTCAATTCGCGATCGCCTCGCGCGATCGGCTTCTTCCTGAGAAACCGTCCCCATTGCTCGCATCCGTTCGATTACTCGATCGCGATACTGCACCGCCAACTGATAATTTTGAATCGGATTAAAACTGTTTGGCCCAGGCAAAATCCCCGCCAAAGTCGCCGCCTCCGATAAAGTCAAATCCTTCGCCGACTTGGCAAAATAAAATCGAGACGCATCCTCAAAACCGTAGAGGTCAATTCCCAAAAACACGCGATTTAAATAAGTCAGCAACAGCTCATCTTTGCTGTAATAACTCTCTAGTTTCAAAGCAACTACTGCTTCCCGGAATTTGCGTCCGCCCGAATCTTGAGTACCTACATAATCTCGAAACAAACTCCGCGCTAACTGCTGCGTCAGAGTGCTACCGCCTTCGCGAATTCCTCCCCCGCGCACATTGGTCAACAGCGCCCGCAAAACGCCGATCGGATCTACGCCCAAATGCCAATTGTAGCGGCTGTCTTCCGAAGCAAGTACCGCCTTGGATAAATAAGGCGAAAAATCCTGCAATTGCTTCAATTCTAAGTGAGCGTTATTCTGAGGGGGACGCAGCGGAGTTTGTCCGTCGCGGGCGTAAACAATCACAGGGCCGTTGATACTTCTCGGTAGAGGCCGCACTTGAAACTTGGTCGATTCAACACCAACCAAAATAGCTATCAGAGTGGTGATTCCGCTAACACCGTAAAAGCTGTAACGCAAAAATTCTAAATACCAAGGTGGCGGATCTACGTACTGAACTCTGACGGCGGCGGCGAGTTCCGGCGGCCCTAATGTGAACACGTCTCCGTGACGGAGGGACATACTTTTAATTCGTCTTTTCCCTCTGTAAATGCCGTTGGTAGAGTCTTCGTCTTTAATTACAAAAGGTGTTCGCCGTCGAGTATCCCGCGACAGGGATAGGTGTACGTGACTGACAACGGGATTGCGAACTACAATATCTGAAGCTTTGGACGATCGACCTAACAGATATCGATCGCCCAATAGCGGATAAACCTCAGCTTTAGCCGCACCTGCATCCTGTACCCACAGTTCGGGTACTTTGGCATTTGGTTTCAGGGCTAGCTGGTTAAAATTAACCTTGGCAATTGTCTGGACTGCTTGGGTAATCGCACCCAAGACGGTTTGAGGTTTGCGGGGCGGCTGCGGTGGGGTCATATTTCGCTATGGACTACGATCGAGCGATCGGCTCTTGAATCATTCTACTCGCAACTTTTGGCTATTTTCAGGATCTGTCCCATACTTTGGGCGATCGACCGTCGATGTTAGATTTTAGATTTTAGATTTTAGATTTTAGATTTATACCGTGTCCTGTCAATTACCTAAAATTAAAAATGTTCGATCGTTCGGACTTTAGTCCTACTAGCGATTCCCAGCAAAATATTATAAATTTCCTAAACAATGAACTGTTTATCTAACATTTATCCTCGATTTATATCATTTATCAAAACTTTTGCTACAAAACAATTGTTCGGATTGTTTGATCGACCTCGATCGAGGCTAATTCTTAGGTACGTAGTTGCGCTCTTTGCGCTCCGATCTTAATATATATAGCCATCCTAAATCATTATCACGGGCGGCGAACATAAATGTGATTTCGCCTAAATCAATCAGGGACACGGCTTGACCTAAGTCCCTACAGGTACTCATGAAAATCCTGCGAGGATTGCGATAAGAGCGCAAAGAGCGCAACTACGTACCTTTATTTAGTGTGACGGTTGCGTCTAAGACTGAATTAATTAAAACCCCCCTTTTTCAAGGGAGGTTTTAGGCGTAAAATACGCAATATTGTCCTTACATCGAAGAACCCAAACCGGCATAAGCACCGTAGAAGAAAAGGCTCAAAATGCTCAGAGCACCGAGACCTGCGACAGTAGCTACCAGCCACAAAGGAATTCTGCCACTTTCACTAAACATAGCGATCACCTCACTAATTCACAGCTAAACAAATTGGATTGAATCACAGAGATTGAACTGAACCACCAGTTAGTTAAAGAAATAACTGGAGAACAAAATCCCCAACACAAAAATCAGCAATAAACCCAAATAAAGAGAAGTCCGGTTTAACTCGACTGGCTGCTCGTTGGGATTAGGGGCGCGTTCAGGCATTATAAACTCCTATCGTTGAATAAATTGCATTGCTGCGATCGCGCCCAAAAAGAAAATCGTTGGGACACCTAAAGTATGAACGGCCAACCAGCGTACCGTAAAAATCGGATACGAAATTGGCTCATTGTTTGGCGTTCTGCTCGTCATTTTTCCAAATCCTTGTAAAATTACTTGCCAATGAACTGATCTACTTGTTTCTTAGCTTCAAAGCGATCCGAGATAATCGGAACTTCTTCGCGCTGCTCTGTGAAATACTGGTTAGGGCGAGGAGTTCCGAAAGCATCGTAAGCCAAACCAGTTTGCACAAACAGCCATCCAGCAATAAACAAAGCTGGAATGGTGAGGCTGTGAATTACCCAATAACGGATGCTTGTAATAATGTCCCCAAACGGACGTTCTCCAGTTGTACCGGCCATTTAGAATCCTCCTTTCAACAACAAATCGACAGACAATCTCTATTACTATTCTACTATCAAGCAGCTTGCGCTGAACCTTGATATTTAAGTAGAGTACCGCTCGCACCAATCACGAATCCGCGATCGGGGCCCATAAAGACAATCCTGTAAAAATTAGCAGGAACGTCCTCAACTTCGCGGTCTTTTTGCCAAGTTTTCCCGCCATCCAAACTGCACAGCAAATTGCCGCCGCCGCCGGCTACCCAAACTTCATTATCAGTCCGGTAAGCCATGTCTAGCAAACCCCAACTCGCTTTGCGATCGGGAAAAAACGGTTTTCCCCAACCTTCAGGATTGGACGGATCGCTAAACTGAATCTGACCGCCGCGGGCGAGCATCCACAAACGCCCGTCCTTGGTAAAGCCCATGTTTTGCAAGCGGCGAGAACTATTGCGGTTGTGGGGTTCCCAAGCTTGTTGTCCTGGTCTCCACACGGAGTAGAAATTACCTTTCGAGGATACCGCAACATACTGCCCGTCTTCCGAGCGGTTGATATTGCGAACTACCCCAAAAGAATCTTGCACGATCGCTTTCCAATTTTTGCCACCGTCAGAAGTCCGGTAAATCGCCCCGACATCCGTCGTCATATCAGCCGTATTTGGGCCAATAGCGGCGATCGTACTCGGAGAACCTGGTAACTGAGAGCTTAAAGCAATCCGCGTCCAAGACTTGCCCTCATCTTCTGTGTGGAGCAAAACCGAAGGCTGACCGACAATCCAGCCTTCGGAACCGGAAAAACTCACCGACGCAAAACGCGATCTCGGCTCGTCTATATCCAGTGCTACTGGCTTCCAGTTAGTCCCGCCGTCGATCGTTTCAAACAGAGTCGCCTCAGAACCAACAACCCAGCCGTGCTGGGCATTTCCCGTAAAGGCAATATCCTGTAAATTAGCTTCTGTTGGCAAGGAAATCACTTGCCAAGGGTTGTAACTCACAGAACCGATCGTGCTGCAACTCGTACAGATGAGTGCAGCCGCCAATAACATTACAATTCGTTGCCAAAATCTCACAATCGTTTTACTGCAAACCATACATACTAAGTAACAACAAGAAACCAACGACCAAGCCGCCAAAAATCAGCAAACTTTTTTGACCTTCGGTCATGCCGTTGACGCCGACACCGTAGCGCTGATTTGCTTTAAATCCCGATACTCCTTCCATCTGACCCAGATTTTGAAAGACCGACTTGCGGCCCGCGCAAACGGGACAAACCCAAGTAGCGGGCAAATCTTCAAAAGCTGTGCCAGGGGCAATGTCATTTTTAGGATTCCCTTTTTTCGGATCGTAGACGTAGCCGCAGGCGCGGCACTCGTGCCGATCGAGGGTCTTAGTCTCAGTGGCTCGATCGCTCATAGTTCCAAAAAGAGTAGGTCAGTTGACACTCTCCGGGCTTTAGCCACGGAGATTCTTAAGACCACAATTTGAGTCTTAAAGGCGCTGACAAATCGCCTCTACACGCTCAAAACAACTACTAACACCAGAAGTATTGCAATTGCGCTTACTTTGATCTTTTTATACTTTCAGAGTCCATCACGCCCGCCAGTTAGGTACGCTCAACAATTCACTATTGCTTGTTTAACTCTCGCTACGATCGAGTCGAGGCGAGCTAAATCAGGAGTTACACCTTTTGATATTGTTTCAACACGTAGATGGTTGTTCTTACTTGCCTTTCTAGATCTTCTAACGCGAAGCCGTCCTAGAAGGACGGGGCTTCAGACCGATTTTGTTGGTGAAGTACCTCAACTAAGCTTCGTTATAGTTGGGGCTGCCAACCAACACTCAGATTAGGACGGTCTTATTCGTCTTCGAGGTTTCCCGTCTCAACCGCCGATACCACGTTAGGGACACCACAAGGGTGTTCGACACAAAGCGTCGATGATGGTCTTACTCAGCGTCCACAGGCAGCCGCCCGTCTTCCACAGGCAGTTAGAATATCGTTTACCCAATCCTGAGATTGCGGTTTTATTAAAATATACATTAAAAATTATTGCAGAAGATGGACAATTAATCTCGATCGACCAGTAATTTCTGTTACCGAAAAATTGGGCCTAAAGCCCCGTGTCCCGATCAGACGGCTTTTATGATAAGTTATGTATTTATGTATTGTTGATTCGCGAGATGTAAAAATCCGGTCTCAACTGTATAAATCCAAAAAATCTCAAATAAGTTGGGGCATCAACTATCGTGCTAGGCAATATCAGACAAGCCGTGCTTGCTTTTGCTGTTTAAATCCACAATCCCCATGCCTTTAGGTTGGGGAGTATGTCAAATAACCCTTTCACAGAGGCAGTAATTATTCACCGTGTTTGCACTTAGCGGCTACGAGTATTTTTTAGGCTTCCTGTTAATTTCGAGCCTAGTGCCTATCCTCGCCCTCACGGCGTCTAAGGTACTGCGGCCCAAAAGTCGTCCCTACGACCGACGCACTACCTACGAATCTGGCGTTGAGCCGATCGGCGGAGCCTGGATTCAGTTCAACATCCGATATTATATGTTCGCCCTGGTCTTCGTCATCTTCGACGTAGAGACCGTATTCCTCTACCCTTGGGCGGTTGCTTTCAACCAGCTAGGACTCTTGGCTTTCATCGAAGCCTTGTTTTTCATCACGATCCTCGTTATTGCTCTTGTATATGCATGGCGCAAAGGAGCCTTAGAATGGTCTTAAGTTCTGATACATCACAAAAATCCCTAATTGTCAATCCGGCAGAGCGGCCGCAAGTCACATCCGAATTATCAGAGAACGTCATCCTAACCACGGTTGATGACATCTATAACTGGGCGAGACTTTCCAGCCTGTGGCCGTTGCTTTACGGCACGGCTTGCTGCTTCATCGAATTTGCAGCTTTGATTGGTTCGCGCTTTGACTTCGACAGATTCGGCTTAGTACCGCGATCGAGCCCCAGACAAGCTGACCTGTTAATCACCGCAGGTACAATTACCATGAAGTACGCCCCCATCTTGGTGCGGCTGTACGAACAAATGCCCGAACCCAAGTACGTGATCGCCATGGGCGCGTGCACGATCACCGGTGGAATGTTCAGCGTAGACTCCCCCACAGCAGTCAGAGGCGTTGACAAACTTATCCCCGTAGATGTGTACATCCCCGGCTGTCCCCCGCGTCCCGAAGCGATTATTGACGCAATTATCAAACTGCGGAAAAAAATCGCCAACGACTCAATGCAAGAAAGGGCTAACTTGTTACCGACTCACCGCTACTACACCAGACCCCACAAAATGAAAGTAGTAGACGACATTTTGGATGGCAAATATTTGTCAATTCCCGGGCGGATAGCCCCACCGAAGGAGTTGACGGAAGCAATGGGAATGCCCGTACCGCCCGCCCTGCTTGCAGGACAAAAACAGGAGGTACAACGTGGCTGAGACAGAATCTGCGATTGTTGAAGCTGGGAAGGTTTCTCAGTGGTTGACTCAGAATGGCTTCGATCACGAGGCTTTAGCTGCTGATAATTTGGGTGTGGAGATCTTAAAGGTCGATCGAGAATTCCTAATTCCGATGTCAACAGCACTGTACGCCTACGGGTTCAATTATATGCAGTACCAGTGCGCCTACGACCAAGGCCCTGGACAAGATTTAGTCAGCGTCTACCACTTGGCTAAATTGACGGACAACGCTTCGCACCCCGAAGAAGTCCGCGTCAAAGTATTTATTCCCCGCGAAGATCCGAGAGTTCCATCAGTTTACTGGATTTGGAAAGCAGCAGATTTCCAAGAGCGGGAATCCTACGATATGTACGGCATCGTCTACGAAGGACATCCGAATCTGAAACGGATTTTGATGAACGAAGATTGGGTGGGCTGGCCGCTGCGGAAAGATTATATTTCGCCTGATTTTTACGAATTGCAAGACGCTTATTAAGCGAGTTTTGCGAGGGCGGGTTTAGAGTATAAAATTTGACTTTTGCAGTCAAGTTTTATGCAAAACTCGCCCTCTGTTTTTTTCATTAACTGGTTCCTATTTTCTATGCTCATTCCAAATGCAGGAAATGCAGTTGTTGATATTCGTAAACTTCGTGACTACTGCCTAAATCCAGAACACGATGATGGTAAACACAAAGCGCGGCTGTTTTCGTCAATTCTGGGGATGATGCCTGACAATGCGGAGGAATTGCGCCAAATTTTGCTTGAAGTAATTCAAAGTCATGAAGCTCAGTTAGGGAGGCGGGATGGGTTCGGGCAACGGTACACCCTAGATTTCACGATTGAATGGCAAAATAGAAGTGCAACCCTTCGGAGTGGCTGGATTATTGAGCATGATTCGGAAATTCCGAGATTAACAACCTGCTATCCTTTGTAGTGCCGGGAGGTAATAAAAGTGGTAAATAATACAATTAAATTACTAGATGTTGTTGCCTTGACCGTTGATATTCCTGAATACAATCTCTGGCGCGGACAAGTTGGGACAGTGGTTGAACTGTTGGCTGATGGTGCAGCGTTTGAGGTTGAATTTTGCGATCGCAACGGACGCACTTATGAATCTGTCGGACTGAATCCAGAGCAAATCATGGTTTTGTACTTCGAGCCAGCATCACCTAATATCAAACCCGAAATGGTTACAGCATAAGTGGTACAACAACACCCATGGACCCGCAGTCTGGCAAATTGTCGTAGGCCATGTCAGCGCAGTGCACGAGCAGTAGCAGAGATCGCCTGCATCGGAAAGTTGTCAATAAGACATCTAGAATAGGGATAGTAGCTCAAATGAAAAATGCTTAACGAAAACAATGCTTACACTGAAGAAACAGGGAAATAAATGGCTTCCAAAGTCAGTATCGGATTTGGAAAATTATCTTAAACAATTCATGGTTCCAATACCACACTATGAAGAGAAAGAGTGTAGAGGGCTGCAAAAGAATATTGCTTACTCGCTTCAACACCTCGAATTTATACATCGCTGTGGCGAAGACTTAAATCTTACTTCCGTTCTTTGGAATCAAAACGCGAAAACGTTCATCATAGTAGCGTGTTCAATTATTGAGGCTCTATTTTTTTACCTACTTCGCGCACGCGGTAAAGCTGCAACTACTTCATGGAAATCCTATCGCAAGTTATCAGGGCAGGAGTTTGAAGATTCTGATGGGAAGAAGAAAAAAATTAATATGGAAATCTTTGAAAAGGTTAAGCCAGAAATTTACCAAGAAATGAGTTTTGATAAAATGTGCCAGCGCGTCGAGTCAAAAAAGCTTGTTGCATTGGGAAATGACGAATTCTTTAAGAACCTTCCATATCTCCGTCAGATTAGAAATCGTGTTCATGTTCACATTGTGAAAGATGACACCGACACTGATTATCTAAAAATCCAGCAAAAGGAATACAATTTAGCAAGGAAAGTTCTTTTCACCCTACTAACTTCCGAGCTTTTTCCTAATGTTAGAGAAGACTTGTTTGATTATCTTAAGGTAGATGAGACGACGAAATACTGAGAAATCCACCATTGCAAGGATTTTTGACTATTTCTAATGCGTTGCAGTGGCGACTTCAGTATGGAAGAGTCATTGAGCGCGCTGGACAACAGGAAGGCGTTATCGCAGTTTATAAATCTAACCGATGAGTTCCAACGATCGCAAAACAAGACTAGAATACGGCGATTTTCAGACACCGCCGGCATTAGCCGAGATGGTATGTCGAAAATTAGTAGAACTTAATGTCAATCCAAACACTATCATTGAGCCGACGTGCGGAGTCGGTAATTTTATTGAAGCTGCTGCACGTTCGTTTCCATCCGCAGCGAAGATTATCGGGGTTGAAATAAATCAAAATTACTTAACAGAAATCAGACTAAATAAGCAATTATTTCAGGATGAGAGATGCGATATTTTTCATGGAGATTTCTTTCGATTTAATTGGAAATCGTTAGTTGATCAATACACAAATAGACTGCTTGTACTCGGCAATTTTCCTTGGGTGACAAACTCACAACAAGGAACTTTTGGTAGCGAAAATTTACCTAAAAAAAACAACTTTCAAAATCACAAAGGCTTAGATGCTCTCACAGGTAAGAGTAACTTTGATATCTCAGAATGGATGCTGATTCAGGCGGTGCAATGGCTGCAAAAGCGCGATGCTTATCTGGCCATGCTTTGCAAGACTTCTACTGCTAGAAAGTTATTGAATTACATTCACTCTCAAAAACTCTATCTCGCTGACTGTGCAACTTACACAATAGATGCCAAAAAATATTTTGATGCAAATGTTGATGCTTGTTTGTTAGTTTGCAAATTTGACAGTTATTCGCGAAACTACTTCTGTGATGTATTTAGCAGTTTAGAAACTTCGGACTGTCACCGAATTGGATATCATAATAATCTCTTGGTTAAGGATATCGATGCTTTCAGTAAATTGAGTAATTTATATGCGGTGGATTCAGGGACAAAATGGCGATCGGGTGTAAAGCATAACTGTTCTAGTGTAATGGAATTTAAGAAAATTGACAATTATTTTGTAAATAAATTGGGAGAAGTTGCTGATATTGAGGAAACTTATCTGTTTCCCATGATCAAAGGATCTGGTGTTGCTCAAAATCGAATTAATGCTACCGATCGCTATATGCTAATTACTCAAAAAAATATCGGGGAATCAACGGAAAATATCCAAAAAATTGCCCCTAAAACGGGGCGATATCTGGAGTCTCGCGGGCAATATCTAGATAATCGAAAAAGCAAAATTTATGAAAATAACCCTAGATTTGCGATTTTTGGAGTGGGCGATTATACCTTCAAACCTTGGAAAATTGCGATCGGCGGGCTTTATAAAAAATTGGAGTTTAGGTTAATCGGCGAAATCGCTAATAAACCTGTAGTTTTTGATGATACTGTTTACTTCCTAAGTTTTGATGATGAGGGAGTTGCACGTCAAACTTTTGAGCTTTTGAATTCATCGGCTGCAATTAAGTTTTATTCTGCGATCGTATTTTGGGATGAAAAGCGTCCGATCAAATCGAGTGTCTTAAATTGTCTGAATCTGGCACTGCTGGCAGATTCGGAGTTTGTAACCGCAGATGCACGCGGATGAGTATAGTTCTGCTATTTTTGACCGAATACGTAAAAAGTGGTGATATCGTTCCAAATTCCTTGCTGGGTTTGCAATGCTTCTATTTCTGCTTCAAATTCGGCCTTGGCTTGTGCTAATTGCTCGGTTGAAAGTGTTGATAACGGCGGCGGATATTGTCCAGGGGCGGGATGAGAATTTCCGGCCCACATTGCTTTTGCTTTTTCTAAACTGATATAGCTGCCATCTTGTTCGATTTTAATTTCTATCTGTTTAAATCCTGCTTTTTCGAGCAGGTTTCGGCATTTTTCAACAGTGCCTGTGGGTTTGCTCATATTGAAGGAAATGCCGTATTTTTCGGCTACTTTCTGCGTCACAACTCCGCCTACAAAAGCGGTGTCGGCAAAGGCATGAAAGCCAATTATTCCTCCTGGTTTGAGAAATCGATGCCAGTGAGTGAGGGCTGCGTGCAGATTAGACATCCAAATGAAGGCTGAAGAGCAAAAAATGCGATCGCAAACATTACGTGGTAAGTCGATATTTTCGGCATCCCTTAGCAAAAATTCTGTATTATTAAGCTTTAATTCGAGAGCTTTTTTTCTGGCTACATCGAGCATTCCATGCGAAATATCTACGCCAATAACTAGACCTTCAGTACCGACAATTTGAGCGGCTGCGATCGCCACATGACCCGTTCCCGTTGCAATGTCTAAAACCTGCTGTCCGCGACTGACTCGCCCGTATTCAACGAGACGCTGAGCAATCTGCAAATGCCAATCGCTATTGTCATAATTTTGACTTCTGCGGGTGTACAAATCTGCGATTTCTTGCTTGTATTTGTCTAATTTAGGTTGGTTGTTCATAGAGCAAAATGATGAATAGATTTAATGTAAGTAAGTCGGCGCTTTAAAACACAACTATGTAAACGATTGTAAAGTGTCCAAATGCTTTCTACTGGCTGACTTAAGCCTGTTTACATACTGTTACATTCCGCATCCGTGCAAGTAATTCCATTCTGCCAAATTTCATATTCACTGAGATCGATATCTTCATTCCAAACCAGTGCATAACCACCAGGCTCAATTTTAAAGTTTCTGAAAAACCCAGGATTACGTAACGTCGCAAACATCGGATTCTCTAATAACTTAGAGATGTCATATTTTTTGATTTCAAGATTAGCAAACTTAACCATCAAGGTATTATCGTCAATAACTTTAGCAGAAACAATGCGCTCAGGTTTCATAATGAGGATTATTGTAGTAGAAATAATAGCACAATGACAGACCATCGCCACTAACTTCAATCATTCCGCAAAGCTGCGATCGGATCTAAGCGAGCGGCATTCCGTGCCGGCAATACTCCAGCCAATAAGCCTACTGTAAAGGATAGTCCAAAACCGGCTGCGATCGACCATACTGAAATTACAAACGGAAAACTAAATGCTGTCGCGGCCCCAAAGGCGATCGCAATTCCCAACCCAATACCAGCCGTACCGCCCACAGTCGAAACTAAAATCGATTCAGCCATGAATTGAATCAAAATAGCTGCATTGGTAGCACCTACAGCTTTGCGAATCCCGATTTCCTTAGTGCGCTCCACAACTGACACCAACATAATATTAGCAATCCCGATGCCGCCAACTACCAGGGAAATTCCGGCGATTGCCACTACCATCACTGTAAACAAACCTACCACATTGCTGAAAGTATTCACAATATCAACTTGATTAATCACTCGAAAATCATCCGGTTGTGGCGGATAGATATTGTGGCGCAAACGCATGATATTTTCTACTTGAAATTGAGCATCAGCTAAATCCGATTCCCCCGTAGTTTGTAACCAAAAACCAGAGATGGCAATTCCAGCCAAAGAATTTCTACCCACAATTCGAGCCGACATATTTTTCAGGGGAATATACACGCGATCGTCCTGATCCGTACCCCCTACCGAACCCTTGGGTTCCATCACTCCTATTACCTTGTAGCGCCCTCCCTGAATGCGAACATCGGCTGATAGGGCATTAGCACCAACTCCAAAAAGCTCGTCTCGCACCTTAGAACCAAGGACAACAACTGGTTCAGCAGCATTCAATTCATCCTCATTAAAAAACCGTCCTGCTTGAGGTTGAATGTTCTTCACATCGGGGTAATTTAAATCAGTTCCTAATATAGAAGTAGATGAATTTTGTCCGCCATAAACAACTTGCACTTGGCGCTGCAAAAACGCCGAAATCGCCTTAACTGCCGGTGCTTGTTTGCCGATCGCCCTAGCGTCATCCCATGTCACAGTAGAAGCAGAACCACTACCCTGACTAACACCGCCCGATCGCGAAGCACCAGATAAAACCAACAGCACATTAGTACCCAAAGCCTTCAACTGTTCCTCAGTAGACTTTTGTACTCCCTGGCCCACCGAAGTAATCGCAATCACCGAAGATATGCCAATAATCACGCCCAGCATCGTCAAACTGGTACGCAACTTATTATTCCACAGCGCCTCAGTCGCCATGAACATAATTTGAACATTTGAGATTTTGTTAATAACTGGGGGAGTTTTTAATTTCATGTTATCGGTTATTTGTTATTTGTTATTTGTTATTGAGCGGGCAAATTTCTACTACTCAAATCTTGTACTTTTTCATGAACAGGCAAGATGCCTGTTCCACAAAAATTCAATTTTCTTGTGGGGTGGGCTTCTAGCCCGCCCAGAAAAGATTATTGCAAATAGTGCAAAATATCTCTTTTTATGAACAGGCAAGATGCCTGTTCCACAATAGATCAATTTTCTGCTTGTGGGGTGGGCTTCTAGCCCGCCCAGAAAAGATTATTCCAAATAGTGCAAAATATCCGATCTAACGCAAACGACTTCCACCACCCGGCTGCAAACCTGGAATTCCGCCCGATGATGGAGTTTGAGATTTAGGCCGCAAGCCAGGGGGGAAACTAATAAAAACCTTTTCATTTCCCTTCAAGCCCGATCGCACTTCCGTCTTATCATCAACCGTCATCCCCGTCTTAATCGGCACAAACAAAGGCTTCCCATCTTCACCACCAGTCACAAACACTCCCGTTTCCTTTTTTTGACGAACAATCGCCGCAGTCGGGACAACTAAAACATCCTTCAACTCACCCGCCTTAAACTCCACATTCACATTCATTCCCGATCGCAATAGTTTTTTAGCATCATCAAGAATTGAAGCTTTTACCTCAAAACTGGTAACATTTTGCTGGACAATTGACTGAGGTGAAATTTGATTAACTTTCCCAGTAAAAGTCTTTCCCGTATAAGCATCAGCTTGAATAGACGCATTTAAGCCGAGGCGGATTTGAGCAATATTACTTTCTGCCACATTCGCCACAACCTGATTTTTTGAAGCTAAAGACAAAATCGAAGAAGAAGTTGCCGATGTCACCGCACTACCTGCTGTTGTCGGTGTCACAAAAGCTCCTGGATCGGCATATTTGCGGGTGACAGTACCGCTGAAAGGAGCGCGAATTTTCGTATCATTAATCAACGCTTGGACTGTTTGGAGACTACCTTTAGCCGAGAGAACTTGAGCCCGGGCGATCGCAATTTCTTCCGGCCGAGCACCACCTTGAATTAGTGCCAAAGCTTGCTGTTTTTGCTCCACTGCGGCTTCGGAAGCGGCGATGTCTTCGGATCGCGCCCCCGATCGCACTCCTGCCAAAACTTGCCGTTTTTGCTCGACTGCTGCTGCGGAAGCCGCAATATCTTCCGGGCGAGCACCAGCTTGAATTAGCGCCAAAGCTTGCTGTTTTTGTTCAACTGCGGCCCGCGCAGCAGCGATGTCTTCCGGGCGCGAACCAGCTTGCAACAAAGCTACAGCTTGTTGAGCTTGTCTGACTTGAGTTTGAGCTCGATCGCGCGCGGTGCGAGAAGTATTCACAATTTGAAGAGAAATGGCCCCCGATGTGTAGAGTTCCTGATTTCTTTGAAAGTCTTCTTCTGCTTGTTTTTTGGCATATTCAGCATCCCTAAGTTTAGCTTGCGCTTGGGCAATATCTTCAGGGCGATTGCCCTTGAGCAATTTTTGAAGAGTTGCTTGTTGTTCTGCTAATTGGGCCTTTGCTGCTGCAATATCTTGACTGCGATTCCCATTGAGCAATTTTTGCAGGTTTGCTTGTTGTTCATTTACTTGGGCTTGGGCGGCGGCAATATCCTGAGTGCGATTACCGTTAAGTAATTTTTCCAAACTGGCTTGTTGTTCAGCTAATTGAGCCTTTGCTACTGCAATATCTTCGACTCGATTACCATTGAGTAATTTTTGCAAGTTGGCTTCGGCTGAGGCGAGTTGTCCGCGATTTTGAGTCAATTGTCCTTGCAGGTTGGAGTCATCCATTTGGGCGAGAATCTGCCCTGTTTTAACAGTGTCTCCTTCTTTAACCAGTAAAGTTTTGAGCACTCCTGAAGTTTTGGGGCTGACGTTAACACTCCTTTCGGGTACTATTGTGCCATTTGCGGAAATGGCGATCGGCAAATTCACCCTTTCTACAGCAACGGTTTTTTCCTTGCGTCTGCTTTCACGGCGCGATTTGACTGCGAGTTGGCTGTAAGCTGTGTAGCCGACTCCGGCGAGTAGGGAGGCAGCGAGGAGTCCGCTTAACCAGGGAGTCAGCCCTTTTTTAATCTGAAACTGCTTTAGGAAGTACATATAAGTTAGACCGATCGGGCGTCTGCTTCATTTTGACCGATCGGGAACCGAAAAGGTTCAATTTAAGTCTGGCTAATTTTTTTTGGTTGTGGTGTTGTGTCGGATTATTTTGGATAATAATGAAATCAGCTACGATCAATTGAGAATCTCGATCGATGAGGAACGCAGACATGAGCATTCAATTAGAGTTACCGCCGGAGTTAGAAAGTCAACTATCTACTGAAGCCTTACGACTAAACCTACCTTTATCTGAGTACATACTACGTGTTTTATCGATCAGAGAAGTTCTGAGTAACCCACCTAAAACTGGAGCAGAACTTGTTGCTTACTGGCAAAGTGAAGGAGTCATCAACTCACGACCTGATATTACCGATAGTCAATTATATGCTCGAAACCTGCGCCATCATTTCTATCCTGCTTGAGCAATAATTTTCCCTATATCTTGAGGCGTTGCACCTGTTGCCAGGATTGCGCGTATTAACAGTTCAATAGAAACCGAATCTTCGCCATTTTCAGCCTTGGCAATACGAGGTTGACTGGAGTTGATTTTATCGGCTAACTCTGCCTGTGTCATCAATTTTTGCCGACCTTAATTGAGATTAAGACTGAGGGCTAACTTAATCTCAATTAAGGTCGATTCCTCTGGTGAAAGTTCTAAGAATTCCGAGGCAGATCCGATTTTCCAGCCTCGATCTTCTAGACGCTTCTTTTTCGCTTGATCCATAACATTAGTCCTCTATATCCGTGTCATATTATATCATATCTGATATAATTATGGCGAAGATCGTCATTCGAGGTAACAGTTGCTATGACTTACCCTAAGAAGAAAAAAGGTTTCCGCACCATCAATGTTGAAGGGCAAGAATTCCGTTGGCATTTCCGCCCTTCTTTTGACGACGACTACTTGACTTTGCAAGGGAGTGTTTCATCTGGCGAGCAGTTAATTGTTATCATGCGTTATCCGTGGTTGCCAATCAACGGTTTCCATTTAACCGATGGCGGTAATGTGTTCCATTTGCACAAAGCAGCCTGGATCGTCACTAGCAAATTTGCTCGGACAGCTATCTTGCATGGTATTGCTAACGGCTGGAAACCAAACGATCGCCGTCCACCCCTGTTCTGTGTTTATAGTGAAGGAACCTTTTCATCTATGACACCGCAACGCGAAACATCGGTTACATATTCCTAGAAAGAGTTATAAAGCCGTCACAAATAGGAGAAAATATGCTCGAACTCAGACCAACCTGTGAGCATTGCAACAAGGCGTTGCCACCAGACTCGCTTGATGCACGCATCTGTACCTATGAATGCACTTTTTGCGCTACCTGTGTGGAGAGCATTTTGGGTAAAAATATTTGTCCGAATTGTGGTGGTGGCTTTGTTCTGAGACCAATCAGGCCATCAAAAAACTGGAGAGACAACAACTATCTTAGCAACGATCCGGCGATCGCCAAAGTCAAATACAGGCCAGTGGATCTAGAGGCTTATGCAAAGCTTGTGGCGGTAATTGGCAGCTTAGCTCCGGAAAAGCGGTAAGGCATTTAATGATTTTACCTGCCAGCCATCAAAACCTGTTCAGCAGTCAGTTTTAAGTCTGGGAAAGTTAGAGAGACGATGGTCTGATTGCCCCGAATCTGTTGAATTTGATATTCCCCATTCACTAAAGTGCAGATAGAAAGGGTGGGTTTTTTAGGCTTTCCAATGTGTTGAGTACCACCTAATCCTGCGTAGTCCGCAATCCAATATTCAGGAATACCTAAAACTGCGTAGTCTTCGACTTTACGAGAATAGTCATTTTGCCAGTTACTACTAACAACTTCCGCCACAAATTTAATCGAACTGCCCAGTGTTAGAATCGACTCACCAGACCAAAGCAGTTCTTTAGTAAGTTCATTTCGATCGACAACTGCAACATCAGGTCGAAATGCTGTCATACCAATATTTGAAGGGCGCAATAGTCCCCGCTGAAGGACAAACCAAGGTAAGCCTGTTCCGTCGATCTGGACACATATTTTTGTGGTAATGAAGGCTGCAACCTCCTCATGGGGGCCTGTGGGTTCCAAGTCGAATACCTCTCCATCGATCAGCTCATAGCGATTATCGCCACCATAACGGGCGATAAACTCGTCAAAGCTGAGTGGTTTCTGTTGTATTGGTTGGTCGATCGCAATGGTCATAGCTCAACTTAGCCCAATCAATTCCTTTAGTCTATCAGATGGACAAACTGGTTAGATCGATCGAACTTTTCACAAGTTCGATCGCCCATTTCCTCCTTAACAAACAGCAGCCACGCCCAACTCTGTAATCGCCGCCTCCGGGCCCACCAAAGAAATATACGGTTCGACGAAGTATTTGTGAGCAGCTTCCCTAGCTTCAGCAGCAGTAACTGCCGCAATTTCTGCTTGAAACTGCTCGTCAAATTTAATTCCCAATTCCAGGATTTCGTACCAACCTAAAACTTGGGCAATTTGCGAATTGGTTTGTTTTCCTAAAGCATATTGACCGAGCATTTTATTCTTGCAAGCTTGCAATTCTTCTTCGCTTAGTTGGGTGTTGGCGAGTCGATCGACTTCTGTACGCAATCCTTCAAAAGCAGTCACCGTATTTTCGGGTGCTGTACCCATGTACGCTACAAACTGAGCCGTGTCCAGGCGCGTCGCGTAGAGTGCCGAAACATCGTAAGCTAAGCCCCGCTTTTCCCGCAATTCCACAAACAACCGACTCGACAAACCGTTACCCAAATAGGTATTCAGTAACTTAATCGCTGCATAGTCGGGATTTTTGACCGAGGGCGCGAGGTAGCCCAGCATAATCACTGATTGCTGGGTATCTTGCGCCTTAGCCACGGATTGCGGGGAGGCTTTGAGGGGGGGAACGGTTAAAGTTGGGAGGGGTGTTAAAGGCGCTTTCCAGTCACCAAATGTACGATCGATCAGGGCGATCGCATCTTCGGTAGATATTCTGCCGGCTATCGAAATAACCACATTATCGGGACGGAAATAGGTTTTGTGGAACTGTTCGAGCTCGTTTCTGGTGAGCTTTGACATCGTAGCTTCCGTGCCCAAGGTGGAGAAAGCATAGGGATGTTCCTGATACATGGCGTGTCGCAATTGCTCGAAGGCGATCGCAAATGGTTGTTCTTGTTGCGATCGAATTGCCGATATCGCAATGCGGCGTTCGAGTTCGACTTCAGCTTCCGGGAAAGTGGGCGATCGCATCAATTCCGCAGCCAACTCCAAAATGTCCTGAAAATCGGCAACAACCGTCTTCAAACTCACTAAAAAATAGTCTGTAGTCGAGTCGGTACTCAATCTCGCTCCTACCGATTCTACACGTTCGGCAATTTCTAGCGAAGACAGGCGATCGGTTCCCTTAGTCATTACCGCCGACAGCAAGTGACACAATCCTGCTTGTTCCGGCTGTACGCAGCGGCTACCGGCGCGCAGGAATATCCTAGCTGCAATAATATCTGCTGCTGGATTTTCTGATGCTAAGACAACCATACCGTTGTCTAAAACCGTGCGCTGAATTTCATTTTTCATCATTAATTTAGTTAGTAATTGGGAATCGGTAATGGGGAATCGGTAATGGGTAATTGGTAATGGGTAATTGGTAATTACCAGAAATAATTGGTTGAAAGCCGGAACCTTGATTGGGAGAAATTAAAATCAGACTATTCATTACTCCAATCTTCTTCCTTCGTCAAGTGCTGTCAACTGTCAACTGTCAACTGTCAACTGAATCGATCGCCATTTTGCTATTTTCCATTTGCATTTTGTATGCTGTCAGACCGAGCAGAGCTTGATGCACGATCATACTAAATGTAACAAAATCTATCCGTAGGGTGCGGGCCAAACAGAGAAAACACCGGACAAACCAAGATTTATCCGGTATCAAAGATATTCATATTCTGTCCCTTTACCATCAGACTGGTTTGATCGCCACAGCCGCGTAGCGTTGGGGTGAGAGATATTGTTGAGCTAGGCGCTGGAGGTCTGATGGCTTAAATGACTGAATCCTGGTAGGATAGCTGAGCGCTAATTCGGCAGTGGCGATCGTACTGTAATATCCGTAAAGACCAGCTAACTGTCCCGGCGTTTCGAGGGAGAAAGCAAAGTCGTTGCACAGCAAACGCTTGCAGCGCATCAGTTCTGCCTCCGAAACCAGCTCAGATTGCAATTCCCAAAGCCGATCGCAAATTCGAGATTCCACCTCTTCTAGATCCTCGGCTTCCAAGACAGCACTAATCGTAAACAAACTCGATTCCCGTTGTAGCGAGAAAGAGCTTTCGATCGCGTGTACCAATTGTAATTCTTCCCGCAGTTCCCGGACTAAACGCGAACTCCGCCCATCTGCGAGCAACACAGAGATCAAATCCAAGCCGCAAGCACTTTGCAAGTGATCGACTCCCGGCCCAGTCCACGCCATCATCAGTCGCGCTTGTTCCAATCGAGGAAGACAGAGTTCCTGACGGCGAATTTCTACTAACGGCGGTTCGGCTTCGGCGACAAATTTAGGACAATCCCACCTGTCAGAAAACCGATCGAATGCTTTCCCTGTGATATCTCTGGCTTCTTCTTCCTCAATTCCCCCGACTATCACCACAGTCATATTTTCCGGCTGATAGTGCGATCGATGAAAACAGCGCATTTCGTGGGGAGTTCGCGACATCAGCAACTCTTCCGTACCGAGTACCGATCGCCTGTAGGGATGTCGCTGGTAGACTGTTTCCATCATTGCTTGGAAACCCAGCCAATCGGGATCGTCTTGAGATTGTCGGATTTCTTCGAGCACCACATCTCGTTCGCGATCGAATTCCGCATCGGGAATCCCAGCACGCAACAGCAATTCTGCCAGTGGCTGCGCCGTTTCTGCTAAATAATCTGCCCCAGCGTTGACATAAAAATGGGCGTAGTCGTGACTTGTAGCTGCGTTGGCGACACCGCCGCGATTTTCGATTACTTGGTCAAATTCTCCAGGGGCGATCGCATCCGTCCCTTTAAATATCATGTGTTCTAGAAAATGAGCCATTCCCGACCAAGAATCCGGCTCCTTCGTAGCGCCAGCCCTCACCCACACGTCTAGCGCAACCACCGGTGTGGCCGAAATCCGCTGGTGAATGACCGTTAACCCATTGTGCAGCTTCCAGACCTTGGCTGGGAACTCTAAAGCAGTGAGCAGTTGAGACAAGCTAGTTATTCTTAAACTTCAGTTAACTTCGGCTTCAACTATAGTAGCGCTTTACTGATGTGCGATCGGGATTAATTGATACAAAAGTCAGTTGTCAGTTGTCAGTGGGCTGTTGTCTGTGGGTTGTGGTCATTCAGGAAGTAATTTTTGCTTTTTTTAAAACGACCTTAGCCTTAATTACTTACCATTTCTTGGTTTAAAAGTCAATAGGTTGCGCGGGATATTAATGAATCAGTCGGGAGAAAGAGGGAGTAATCAGAATATTTCCATAAATTAAAAGATGTAAGAACACTAAAGACATCGAGAGGAGAAACGACAGATGGTAGCTACCCTTGAAGATACCAAGCGCCAAGCGATCGCGATGAAATTAGCAGACATGAAAGCACTGCAAAACCTGCTGATCGCCAACGAGCAATTGTTCATCAATTCCTGCAACGACTCCGAACTGTGCGATCGCTTCCGGGATATGCTGGAGGACGATCGCAAAAACATGGGCGTATTGGAAACCACGATCGTCCAATACGGGATTCAATCCGAACCCAAAGAAACCACCACAAAAATGATCGAAGAAATTCAGAAACTCATGGAAGGTTCTGAACTCACAATGTTTGAAAAAGTCGGTCAGCACGAACTGCTCAAACACAAACAAACAATGGCCGGCTTGTTAATTCACAAAGCCGCTCAAGTAGTTGGCGCCGACATCGAAGCCGCCATTACTCCCCTCAACACAGTTAACTTTGAAAACCGCGCCCACCAAGAACAACTCAAAGGAGTTCTCGAAATTTTAGGAGTGCGCGAACTCACCGGAAAAGACCCCGATCAAGGCGTTTGGGCCCGCGTCCAAGACGCAATGGCTGCGATGACCGGCATCATCGGCGGTGCAGTTACCCGCACCAAAGAGGAGATGAACATCACCGAAATCATCTCCATGGATCACCGCAAAGTCGATACCATATTCATGGAAATCGAAAAAACCGACAATCCTCAAAAACTGCAAGAATTCTTCGGTCAACTTTACAAAGACTTAAGCGTTCATGCAGAAGCCGAAGAACAAATTGTCTATCCCGCAGTTCGCAGCTACTACAGCGATACCCAAGAACTGTACGACGAGCAAGCAGCAATGAAGCAAATGCTCGCCCAAATCAAGGCTCTCAACCCCAGTTCTTCTGATTTCAAAGCTCAAATCCAACAGCTAAAAAAAGCGGTTCAGGATCACGTTAAGGAAGAAGAAAACGATATGTTCCCTCAAATTCGCCGCAACCTGAGCGAAGCACAAATGGAACAAATGGCTACTCAATTCAAAGAAGCCAAGAGTACAATTCAGCAAGAAATGGCTGGCATTAGCTAATTGAGCAGCGAGCTAATTTCAATTCTAGCTAAAGCTAGAAAACAGCTCAACTGCAACCTATCAATCCCGCCACCAAGATGGCGGGATTACTATTTTAAAAAGCAGGAAAAAAGAAATATGAGGACTAAAGTCCTCAGTACAAACTTAAAAACAAGGTTTGTAGTAAGGAATTTAGTCCTTCTTAAAAACAAGGTTTGTAGTAAGGAATTTAGTCCTTCCTAACCATTAACTACAGATCCGCCGTTGGGATGCAAAATTTTACCTGTGATATAAATAAAGGTTTTGTGGCGGCGGGGAATCGTTCTTTTTGCCGATCGCAGTCTACTATAGCAATCCTAAATCATTTGTGTAATTCTTGTAGGGGCAATCCGACCCCTACTCCCCGTGGTTGCCCAATCTCAGAGGGCGGGCACTCTTGGCACCGCCCCTACATATCTGTATTAATCATTTAGGATTGCTATACTAAAGACAGTTTGTGCGATCGGCACAAAAGTAAACTGCACCCCAAAACAATGTTTGACGTGCAGTTTAAACTAGCTAATTACTAATAGTTGAGTTTCAAACTAGAAACCCAACTTCAGATTAGAAACCAGTCGGAGAAGTAGCAGGAGCACCTAACAGTAAATCCTTCTTATCTTCAGGCAACACTACAGTTAGTGCACTCGCTGTGCGGCTCAAGCTCATGTCATCAACAAAGCTGATACCTGCATTTTCATTGGCGATCAAGCTGGTATCAATGCTGCTGGCCTTAACCGTAGCATCAAGTCCACCTTCAGTCAGAGGATCGAGGCTAGAAGCAGTTCTTGCTGGAGTCGGTACTGGCGCCGAAGGCGTAGTATTTGGGCCCGGCACGTTAAAGGTAACAGGATTAGGCCCTGTCCGGATCGGGAACGGGTTGGGCACGTTCGGATCGTCGAAAACTTCCAAAACCGAGTAAGTAGCCGGGAACAAATTCGGGAATAGAGCAATCCCTTGTGCGTTCGTTCTCACCAAAGGCTCAGTGGCGGCATCGTAACGATTGTTCCGGTTCAAATCCAAAGTAAATGGAACATTAGCCAGACGAGGTTCGGTTCCGTCTTGTACGCCGTTGCGGTTGTCGTCTCGGAATTTGGGAACTAACAAATCATAGCGGCGAGAGTTACCAATCAAAGCGCAAGTAAAGGTTTGATTGGGGCCCAAAACGATATTGAGCGGTTGAGTCGTCTGGAAGAAACCAGGAGGAGGTACTTCTCGCAGGTTGTAAGTACCGGGACGCAAATTTCTGAAAGCAAAAGTACCAAACTGATCGCTAGTGGTAGTTGCTTCCCCTGCATCCAGGGCGCCGTTGTTATTGGTATCGAGAAAAACAGTAACGCCGCTAATCGCCGGTTCGTTTCCGTCTCGATAGCCATTCAAGTTAAAGTCCTCGAATTTGCAACCAGTGATGTTGCTATTCGGTGTATTGGCAAAAGTAACGTTAGCGTCCTGAGTGCCTAGAGTTACCGGAACACCAGCAGTTGTCGAAGCCGAGAAACCAGCCGGTACGACTTCCCGCACCGTGTAATTGCCCAGTTGCAAGTTGGTAAATGCTCCTCTTCCTTGAGCATTCGTCTGTATTTGTTGTTCTCCGGCCTCAGGAGTGCCATTATTGTTGGTGTCTAGGAAGACAGTGACACCGCTAATTGGTGCTTCACCCTGAATAGGCTCGAAGCGACCGTTTCCGTTCAGGTCATTGTATTTGAATACAGTGATGTTAGGTAGAGTGTTTCCCACACCAGAATTACTTCCATTCCCAGTATTAGCTCCCACAGGAGTAAAGGTAACTGCTGGTGAGGGGTTAGTCGCTGGGAAAGGAAAAGGTGTGTTGGCAAAAATCGGCCGTTCGCCAGTTGCCGCGATCGATCTTTCCCCAGCCTGTTGAACGCCGTCGCGGTTGGTATCTACGAATTTAGGGTCGTTTGGTTTCAGTGTATAGGTTGAATCTGTTACCAAGATCGGTTGCTCTCTGCTGATCGTACCCTGGAACCGTGCTTGCGGGCCTGGTGCCGAAACCAGAGCGGGGTTAGGAGTAGTTGCCACTGGAGCATTGAGGTTGCCTGGGGCACCGCCACCGGGCAGTGTCGCTGGAAAAATTTCCAAGACAGAGTAATTGGCAGCTCTCAAATCCCTGAAGGTAGCAACTCCGTTTACATCGGTGATAGCGATGGGTTCTGAGGCTTGATCCCAGCGACCGTTCCCGTTCAAATCTAAAATGAAGGGTACGTTAGCAATGGGGGGTTCAAAAACTCCATTGACCAAATTTCGCGTGCCACTGCGGTCTATGTCCCGAAATTTGTTAATTTCAATTTGATACAGCGGAGTGTCGCCAACTTGAGCGCAGGCAAAGGTTTGACCGGGGCCTACGGTTACGTCCAGTACAGGGATGTTGTTGGGTGGGGTGCTTTGGGGGAAATCTCTTTCTAGGGGTTCTCCGTTGATACCGTTGACTCGTTCTTCCCGAACTCTGTATGTTCCAGGTGTTACATTAAACGACCACGAACCATTTTTGTCTGATAATGTGTTAAGTTCCCCTGCATCTAATCGGCCGTTGGGGACGCTGCCGTTGCTGCCATCAAGATATATCCTGACATTTTTAATCCCCGGTTCATTCCCGTCTCGAAAGCCGTCGGCATCTATGTCTAAGTATTTGCATCCAACAATCCGGCTGCCCACAAGCTGGGTGTTGCCAAAGAAAACGTTGGTGTTTGTGTTTCCAACAGTGACAGCGAGGGGATTCGGAGTCGTGGTACGGAAACCAGCCGGTACTGTTGTTTCTGTGACTACGTAGTTGCCGGGAACCAGATTTATGAACGAGAACCCTCCGTTAGCGTCTGTAAGGACGGAGATATCGCCTGTATCTAATCGGCCGTTGCTGCCGATCGCAGGTTCGAGGAGAATGGGAATGTTTGCCAGACCTGGTTCATTTGCCTGTCTGATCCCATCCGCGTTCAAGTCATTGAACTTGATACCTAAAATTGCCGGGCCTGTATTCCCAACCTGTAATTGCTGGGCAATCCGCTCTTCGCTAGTTAAATTTGCCATGATTTCTCTCCTTCACACCTAAATCCACGTAAATTACAGACTACTGTATGGGTTTGTCAATAGCTGAGTAGTTTTTGCTAGTCGCTGACAATTGCCACTCGATTTTACATACGTCTGTGCTTGAGGTAATGTTCCCCATCTCACACAACAATGCCTCAAGCTTTGTCGCTGGCCAGTATATCAGGTTTTGAAGAGCCCTGGCAATTTGAGGGCAACATCTTTAAGATTTGCACGCCTTCTCTCTCCGTACATACTTGCTGGTTTGAGCTCTAAAAAGGCCTTGATTGAGTGCTCCAGCCGATCGCAAGTCGGGCGGCATCGTTCAGGTTTGTCATGGTTTGCTGTAAACAGACGATCGCAGGCTCTGGGATTGCCTCTTCACAACAAGCTCTTCACAACAAGCTTTAGACCGATCGAGCTACCGGACTGGATATGATTTGCTTTCCCTGAAAATATGCCGATCGGGGTTAGGGGAACTGTCTGATAGTTTCTGACTTACGCTCAATGCTACAGATACATTTAACCCGGCAAATCCAGGACTAAGCCTGATACTACCGTGTATGGCAAGACAGAAAAAGCTGCAAGCTCTCCTGTCAAGGAGGTATCTCTCAAAGCTTTCAACAAGATATTGAAAGCGCCATTTGAATTTATGTCCACACTTTGAACGGGTTTTTGATATGTATTCTTCCGTTATGCCTACTACAAAACTGCCATATTTAACAGCTTGATGCTTCAACATTTCCTGGAAACGATAATGACTCAAAGTGACCATGCTCTTAGCTGTTTTAGTCGCTAAAGCATTTTTTTTCTCAATCTACACTACCAGCTTTTACCTAATTATTCAAGAAGTTTCTAGAAAATCATTTACTTTGTATCAACAGCCTCTGAAATATTTCACCCAATATACAACAAGCCAGCTTCGGGGTTCCCGGAACTTACGCTTGAGTCTTGGACGCTGCCAAGAATAGGGTATCACGCGATCGCCCTTTAATCTGTTCCTGATTTTTATTTGCAGTTTGGCATTCCGGGCGATCGAGCTTTATTCAAAACTAAATCACCTACCCGAACGAGTTTCCAGATCCCAATTAATTAATTCATTGGTCTTGACAAATCCGGCGATTTGTGGACTAGGCTCCCAAATGACATTTTGTTGCCCAAAGTTAGGAAGATTGCCTACATTCGCGGCAGGTCGATCGAGCAAAAGATCGCTAATTTGATAACTATCGCGACCCGCGATCGCCAGCGAGGTATCCGCCCCCATATTGCCTACAGGTTCGCCCCCATAGCTAGCATCCGTCAGCGGGTCGCCTTTCAAGGATTTAGCCGATGGCTTACGCCCCGCTACGCTACGACTTTCAGGATCTCCAGTCAGCAAATCGATGCTGCTAGCCCGAACATCTGCCGAGACAACTACCAGCGCAGGCGGAGTTGTTTGAATGAAACCGGGCGGCGGAACTTCCCTAATGATGTAACTACCTACCGGAACATTGCGGAAACTGTAATTGCCCTGACTGTCGCTAAAGTTACTGGCTTCGCCCGGATCTAAACGGCTGTTGTTATTGAGGTCAATGTAAATTTGGGTATTGGCGATCGGCGGTTCCCCGGGGTCTAGGCGACCGTTGGCGTTAAAATCGTTAAATTTCACACCGCTAATCGTACCAGTCACCAACACGTTGCCAAAGCTGAGATTGGTGGCATTTGTGCCGTTACCCACGGCGATCGGAGTCGGATTTGGCGTAGTTTGTCGGAAACCGGGCTGCGGGACTTCCCTCACCGAATAAATGCCTTGGGGCAAGTTGATAAAAGAGAAATTACCTTGGGGGTTTGTTAAAGTCGAAGGTTCGTTGGGATCTCGGACATTGTTGTTGTTGGTGTCGAGGTAAATCGGCCAGTTGGCAACTCTCGGTTCAGTCGGTTCGTTGACACCGTTAGCGTTGAGGTCGTTGAACTTAAAGCCGCTGATGCTGCCGGTGGGGAAATTGTTGCCGAAATTGACCCCGACAGCGTTGGTATTGCCCGTAATGTCGATCGACCCTGGATTTGGCGTAGTCTGTATCCATCCCGGTTGCTGAACTTCCCTCACCAAATACCGGCCCGGGGAAACATTGGCAAAAGTGTAGTTGCCTTGGGGGTTTGTGATGGTATTGGGTTCCCCCGGATCTAACCTGTTGTTGGCGTTGAGGTCGAGGTAAATTTGCCAGTTAACCAGAGGCGGATCTGTCGCGTCTCGGACACTGTTGGCATTGAGGTCATTGTATTTGAGACCGCTGATGCTGCCGACAAAAAACACATTGCCAAAGTTAATATCTGTGGTGGTCACATTGGAAGTAACGTTAACCGGGCCCGGGTCGGGGGTAGTTTGGCGAAAACCCGGTTGCTGGACTTCTCTCACCAAATATGTATTTGCAGGAATATTGACAAAAGCGTAATTCCCTTGAAGGTTTGTAATAGTAGAAGGTTCGCCACCGTCTAGCCGATTGTTGCGGTTGAGGTCGAGGTAAATCTGCCAGTTAGCTAGGGGCGGTTCCCCCGGATCGAGGCGAGCATTGCTGTTGATGTCGTTGAATTTTGTACCTGCGATCGTCCCAGCGTTGAAATTATTGCCAAAATTAATATTGCTAGCATTTGTCCCGCTGGTTATTGTTATGGGTGCGGGATTCGGGGTAGTTTGGCGAAAGTTCGGCTGCTGGACTTCCCTAACTTGATAAGTTCCCGGTGGCAGGTTGGCAAAGATGTAGTTGCCTTGGGCGTTGGTGAGGGTCGAAGGTTCACCGCCGTCGATCCGGTTGTTGTTGTTGAGGTCGAGGTAGATTTGCCAGTTGGGAATTGGCACATCACTGCCGTCGGGCCGCCCGTTGGCGTTGAAGTCGTTGTATTTGTTGCCGCTGATGCTGCCGACTTGGAAGTTGCCGATGTTGACATTGCCGATGTCTATTTGGCTAGCGGTTCTGGTGGGGTTGCTGGATTCGGTCATGGTGTTGGTGGGGCCCAATGAACGCGGTTTAATCTTTGCTCTACGGCAATCTAGCAGTTTTTTTGCCAATTGCAGCTATTTTAGGGGATTAATTTTTTTATCAAAGGGAAGGACTGGGAATCAAAAATGCCCTCTGGGCCCAGAGGGCCCGATGCCCGATGCCCGATGCCCGATGCCCCATGCCCCATGCCCGATGCCCCATGCCCCATGCCCCATCCCTCCGCTTCGCTCCGCCCAATTTTTGCCAGATTTGATGTACGATCGCTACCAAGTTTTGTATCGGTCGAATTTCCCATGTCCCAAAACCTGACAGCAAGCTGGAATAAAGCCCGCGAAGTTCCGAGTTTACTCCTCGGCTGGAGTTTGTGCGGTTTATTGGCACTGGGCGCGATCGCCTCTACTCCTGCTAATGCACAGCTACCAACATCTGAACCAGGCAATAATAACAGCCCGATCGCCCAAACAGGTGCGATCGTCCGCCCCGCGCTCAAAATCGGCAGTCGCGGCTCAGATGTTACCGAACTCCAAGCTGCTCTTAAATTATTGGGATTTTATAACGGCGAGGTAGACGGGATTTTCTCGCAAAGCACCGCTAGAGCTGTGTCTCAGTTTCAGGAAGCAGCAGGCATCGCCCCAGACGGCATAGTCGGTCAAAATACTTGGAACCGGCTGTTTCCAGCGACTCCAGAGGCTAGTGTTGAAAAGCCGATCGCCAACGCTCCTGCAACCCCCGAAAACTCGGAGATTAGCCCTCAACCGCAGCCCACCAATTTTCCTGTTTTGAGAAGACGAATGCGGGGGCCGGCAGTCAGAGAGTTGCAAGAGCGACTGAGGGCCAAGGGATTTTTGCGCGCGAGTGCTGACGGCGTGTTCGGGCGGGAAACTGAAGCTGCTGTCAAGGCTGCTCAACGACGATATCAGCTACCAGCAGACGGCATTGTCGGCCGCGCTACTTGGGAAGCCCTGCTGCGGTGAAAGTCAACAAATATTGCCGGATATGCACATTGTGCTAACGCGCGATCGTACAAATTGTTAATAATCGATTTCTGAAGTATTTCGGTGCGTCAAAAAGTGTCAAGTTTCGTAAACAAAGTAGAGTTAGTGCAGAATTGGTGTTAGTTTAAATACATGAGGGGCAGAAACCAAGCAGCACAAAAAACTTGGATAAAAAAATTTGAATTAGAGTGTTTGTCCCGCTCGGCTCTAGTTCGCAGGCAACGCCTGAATCGTGTAGTTTATTAGCAGATAAAAGAAAGGTTGATATTGCGCTCGGAATTTGTGAAATAGCTTGAGGCGATTTGAGAAATCGACAGTTATCAAGTTAAAATTGCGATCGCACAATCAAACACAGAAGTCTGAATAGGCTCCGCTAATAGCTAGCTCGATCGCAGAGCAGTTGCCAAAAAGTCCACCTTAGTAGTAGTTGTTTGCTGAATTTCAGCAGAGCTAAAAACCCACTTGAATCAATTTAACTCACAAATGTTTTAGGGTCTGGCATCCGATATGCTAGGCCCTAAAATAGTTGACAGTTGACAGTTGACAGTTGACAGTTGACAGTTGGTAGTGGACAGTTGACAAACTAATAGACCTCTTGCAAAAGTTCTTTTAATAAAATTTTGGAACGGGCAAGATGCCCGTTTCACAAGAAAAAACATTTTTTTTGGAACGGGCATCTTGCCCGTCCTAGTTATTTTTGGAAGATATCAACTGACAACTGACAACTGTCAACTGTCAACTGTCATTTGATATCTTCGATCCGAGCATTCAAGCCATTAGCGGTGAGAATTTGTAGCAATTCTTCAGCTTTTTCGCGTTCTTGAAAAACACCAGCTTGAATCACCGATCGCCCGTTGGTAAAAGTCCGAAAAGCATCGGGAACCAAAGATAGCATTTTTTGTCGATCGCCCGAACTCTCGGCATCCACCACAACTCGATACCGGAAACCTAAAGCAGAAGCTCGATCGACTGACGGCGAATTTTCGGAATCGGGCAGAGAATTCCCCCCTAAACCAGCGGGTACGTAGCCACCCCTTCCTAGAGGAATGTTGCGGCCCGGAACCGGCAATTTACCCTCGGAAGTAACCGCACTCGAACTATCAAAATTAGGCGGAATCATTGGTTGCTGTACCGAACTTTCTCGAACCGATCTAGCATCTGGATCGGGTACAGGAATTGCGATCGCCCCTGTTCCTTCAGCAGCAGAATCGGCGTTTCTCGGAGGAAGCAGAGGCCGCAACTGAGTGCTGGCCGGTGCCGGTCGCCTGGAAACTGGCGCTGGTGGCGCAATTGGCGCTCTTTCAACTCTGGGAGTTAGCCGCCCGGGAGTGTAAGCAGGGAGAGAAGTTTCTGGGCCGCCGATACTCGAAGGTCGATCGACCCTTAGCTGCAAAGCAGTTCCCGCAATGGGTGGAGGCGGGCTAAAAGTTCCCGCCACATCAACCGATCCCGTTGTCCGATTGCTCAACAATTGATTGCCGTAAGCGGGGATTACTTGACCTTTCGCCGCATTGTTTATATCGTACTGGCCGTTATTGCGAATCACATTCCCCCCCGGTTCCGCCGAAGTTCCCAAATCTGGCAGAGCTCTGGATATCGCCACAATTCCATCTCGGCGATTGCTTTCGATATAATTGTTGCGAAGTATCGGTCTGGCATCAGCTTGCACCACCACGCCGTCTTTATTCCGAGTAATTTTGTTGCCGATTAACAAAGGCGAAGCGTTCTGGGCGACATTCACCCCAAATCCGGTGTCTTCAAACACATTATCTCGAACTTCCGGGCGAGACTCCCCAAAAATCGTAATCCCGTTAGCTCCATTTTTCGAGAAAAAATTCCCGCCAATCGTCGGCCTTCCAGTACCAACTACCGAAATGCCGTCGTGAGTGCTACCTGAAAAAGTATTGTTAACAACCGTCGGAGAACTCGATTCGATCCACAAAGCGTAACCGCGATAGTTGGTATTTGTTACCGTCACCCCGCTGAGTCCTGCCCCGTCTGCGCCTAAAATCGCGATATTTTGACCAGCCGAAGTCGGACTGATAAACTCTCCTCCGCCTTTGATGACAATATTTTGGCCGCGAGTGTTGGGATTTCCTTGAACAGTCACGCTGGGCCTGAGCATTAATGGAAATTTTTCGCCGCTTTGAGCGCTGTAAGTACCGGGCGCTAGTAAAATCGCGGTTTTCGGCGGGGCGACGCTGAGGGCGTAGGTGAGGGTTTTGAACGGCGCTCCATCGCTGCCATTACCTGCTGTGTCGCTGCCACCGCTGGAACTCACGTAGAGTATGTTAATGTCGCTGTCTGGCGCTTGGGAAAGTAGCTGCACGGAGCCAGTCTCGACAGCGATCGCCGAGGATTGAGGGTGGCAAAAAGCCGTGCTGGCAAAGACGAGGAGCAGGCAAGAACTTAAACTCTTGCTTGGCAATCGACTTTTTTTGCACTTGCTCTGTTTGGAATTTAGGATCATAAAAAAACACAATTTATCTTTGAGCCAAATTTCGCATCCCGTGTTTCGTGTCGGGTTTGCGCGATCGCAGTTTAATGTCACCCACCTGCTGGGGTTTTCTGCTGTTAATCTTTTGTTTTGTCCTGCTAACCTAACGGCTTTCCTCCGAAGTGTGGTATGCAGCTTCACGATTCCACTCTGATCAAGTTTGCTCTATTATGCTTTGTTTTCTTGAAATGCCATAAAACTTAAAAATTTGTCAAATTTAGATCGGTTGATGGCAGAATTAGGTCGATCGCCTTCACCACAATCTTGAGGGCATGGGAGAATGTAGCAGTTTGACCGCTAGCACTTAGTTTAATCAAGGTGGTTCTGATTGACATCCTCCCCGCCTTCTTAACGGCGAGGATTCCTAAGCATCACTACTTAGGTTTCTGCTTCTTCCCTTTGAGGGGTTTCGCACCAGCCTTAACAGATTTACTCTGTTCGGGTCTGACGGTCGCTCCACAGACTGATACGGCAAGTCCTGCCGCCAAAATGTTTTTTGCCGCATTGATATCTCGATCGTGGTGCGTTTTACACTGAGGGCAATCCCACTCCCTGATATTCAACGGCAGATTTTCAACGATGTGACCGCAATTGCCACACCGTTTTGAACTCGGAAACCATCTGTCAATCTTGATTAAAGTACGACCGTACCAATCGCACTTGTATTCAAGTTGCCTGACCAATTCACCCCAACTTGCATCGCTTATAGCTAGGGCTAGTTTCCGGTTCTTGACCATATTCTTCACAGCTAAATTCTCGACGGCGATGGTTTGGTTCTCGCGCACCAACCGCGTTGTTAACTTGTGAAGGTTATCTTTTCTTGCATCGGCGATTTCTTGATGCACTCTCGCTACTTTAATCCGTGCTTTGTCTCGGTTGTTTGACCCTTTGAGCTTTCGGTTTAAAGCTTTATGCGCTCTTCTCAACTTGCGATATTTTACCTTGAATCCTTTGGGATTGGCAATCTTTTCGCCCGTACTAAGAGCAAGTAAACTTGTAATGCCCAAGTCAATACCAACTTGATTGCCTGAAGGAGGTAACGCCTCAATCTCAACATCCACCAATAGAGAAACCGACCACCTGCCAGACGGGGAAAGCTTTACGGTGATAGTTGATGGTGTCGCACTCGTCGGCAATGTTCGGCTCCAGCGAATAGGCAATGCTTGCGCGCATTTTGCTAAATAGACTTGTCCATTCTTGAACTTAAATGCCGACTTGGTGAACTCTGCACTACCACCGTTTCGTTTTTTTTTAAGTTAGGATACTTTGCCCGCCCATCAAAAAAGTTAGTGTAAGCAGTTTGTAAGTGACGCAAACACTGCTGTAACGGTACGCAACTAACTTCGTTGAGAAAATCTAGTTCTTCAGTTTTCTTCCATTCTGTTAGCATACTAGAAGTCTCAGCATACCCTACTCGTTTTTGGTCTTTGTACCATGCCTCGGTTCTTACAGCCAAGGCACGGTTATATACTAAACGAGCGCAACCCATTGTCCGTCGCAACAAACTTTCTTGTTCCGGCGTTGGGTAGAATCGATAGCTGAAGGCTTTTAGTGTCATATTTACAGTCTAGCATTTCGATTGTGATATTACGCTAGACTCAATGTAAAATCTTTGTAAAGCCGTCGTAGAACGACGGGGTTTCTACCAATTTTTCTGAATGACCGAGAAACAAAACAGAACTTTACCGGCACAGCCAGCCCTCTGCCGGATTTTAGATGCAAATCTAGATCGATCGCGCGAAGGGTTGAGAATTATTGAAGAATGGTGCAGGTTTGGTCTCAACAGCGCCGATTTAGCCCTCGTGTGCAAGCAATTGCGCCAGGAATTGGCTTTTTGGCACACCCCAGAATTACGCAGCGCTAGGGATACGCCGGCAGATCCGGGTACGGAGTTGACTCACCCGCAGGAAGAACAGCGTGGCAGCATTCAGCAGCTACTGGCGGCGAATTTTTGTCGGGTGGAGGAAGCTTTGCGGGTACTGGAAGAGTACGGTAAAGTTTACGATCCGAATATGGGCAAGGCTTTTAAGCAGATGCGCTATCGAGTGTATACTCTCGAAAGTGATTTGCTGGCTTACCGGCGCTACCAACAGTTACTTCGATCGCAGTTATACCTTGTAACCTCCCCCAAATACAACTTTTTAACAATCGTGGAAGCTGCTTTGCAAGGCGGAGTGACGTTGGTGCAGTACCGCGACAAAGCCTCAGACGACGGGGTAAAGCTGGCGAATGTGCGGCAGCTTTGCGAACTTTGTCACCGCTACGATGCTTTGTTGATTGTGAACGATCGCGTGGATTTGGCGATCGCCGCGGATGCTGACGGCGTACACTTAGGACAGCAAGATTTGTCTGTAGCGGAAGCGCGCAAGTTGCTCGGCCCGGGACGGATCATCGGTAGTTCCACGACGAATGGCGAAGAAATGCAGCGAGCGATTGATGCGGGAGCAGATTATATTGGAGTTGGGCCAGTGTACGAAACTCCAACGAAGGCAAACAAGCCGGCGACGGGTTTGGACTACGTGCGGTATGCTGCTAGTAAGTCGCCTGTTCCTTGGTTTGCGATCGGCGGAATAGACATCAACAACCTCGATGAAGTATTGAATGCCGGAGCTCAAAGAGTTGCCACAGTGCGATCGATTATGGATGCAGAACAGCCTACTTTAGTCACGCAATTTTTCATCTCGCAGTTGATTCGGATGCAGAATTTGAAAGCTCAGAAAGCTTTGCAGGCGACAACCTAGGTTGATTGGCGATTTATCGGGCGGGTTTCGTGCACGAATTCTGTGGATAAAATATAATTTTTGTACAAAACCCGCCCTGAAACTGATAATATTTGAGTGATGACAAATCAAATTGCGCTGCAAGTTAACGGAGAAAATCGCAATTGTGCGATCGACACACCGTTACCAAAATTACTAGAACAATTAGGATTAAACCCGCGCTTAGTAGCTGTGGAGTACAACGGCGAAATCCTGCACAAACAATTTTGGGAAACCACAAAAATACAACAGGGCGACATCCTAGAAGTTGTGACAATCGTCGGAGGAGGCTAACCGGTACGTAGTTGGGCTTCAGCCCTCTTCCAGGTACGTAGTTGGGCTTCAGCCCTCTTCCAGGTACGTAGTTGGGCTTCAGCCCTCTTCCAGGTACGTAGTTGGGCTTCAGCCCTCTTCCAGGTACGTTGTTGGGCTTCAGCCCTCTTTCGACTTGTAAAAAAAAGCAAATTACTAGCCTAACAACCCCATTTCTGGCTACGTACCTTAATTTGGAGGGCTAAAGCCCAACAACGTACTTAATTTGGAGGGCTAAAGCCCAACAACGTACTTAATTTGGAGGGCTAAAGCCCAACAACGTACTTTATATGAATTCCCAGGCAAAACCCAGGAAGGCATAGAATTAAACCGCGACAGCTTCAGGTGCAACCACAGGATAAATGCTCACTTTCTTGCGAGTCTTACCCTTTCTTTCAAAAGTCACCACACCATCAACCAAAGCAAACAAAGTATCATCTCTGCCGATACCAACATTATTACCAGGGTGAACCTTAGTGCCGCGTTGACGAATCAAAATGTTGCCAGCTTTGACAACTTGACCGCCGTACTTTTTGACACCCAGACGCTGGGAATTAGAATCGCGTCCGTTACGTGTACTGCCTGTACCTTTCTTGTGGGCCATAATGTCCTCAACTTTATTTACTATTGTTTATTCTGATTCAATTTCGCCGGTTTGGGGAGTTTCAACAACTGCTTGAGTCAAATCTCTCGCTGCCAAAACAACACCATTGACTGTAATAGAGTCAATCATAAAACGAGTTGTTTCTTGACGGTGGCCTTTTTTCTTCCGAGTTTTCTTTTTCGGCTTCATCTTGTAGACGAGGACTTTGCGGCCCCGGAAATGCCGCAGCACAGTTCCTTCTACAGTGGCATTTTCTACTAGAGGCTGGCCGATGTGAACGTCGTCTTCGTGCTGGATCAGAAATACTTTGTCGATCGTGACTTTGGATTCAGCTTCGACGTGAAGCAGTTCGATGTCGTAGAAGCGGCCTGGTTCTACCCGAAATTGTTTGCCGCCGGTTTCAATGATTGCGTAAGTCATGGGATGGTTGTTGAGATTGCCGTACAGGTAGCTGAGTAGTCAGTTGACAGTTGACAGTTGACAGTTGACAGTTGTCAATTGTTAATAACTTTTGGCTGTGGACTGCTCTCCAGCTTTTGGAATGTCTTAACCTGATCCGAGCCGGATTTAGACAGACAATCTACAATTATTGCTGATTCGGGTATTTTTGTCAAGTTAAAACGCACTTGATATTTTCTGATTTGGGACTTACGCATCAAAACCAAAGAAACCGGGTTTTTTCGGAGATCCTTCGTTACAGCCGACATCAAGGGCAAAAACCCGGTTTCTGACCACCTGTGCATAAGTCCTATTTTATTTATTTACGGAATGTTTAGAGAGTTGAATGTAGAATTTCTCAGACTCTCTATTCTAAAGCGCGGCGGGTAAAAATGGCAAATCGCATATTTAAACTCTTAACTACTGATATTAAAGAACTGTGTTCCGCCGAAGCAGCCGAGGGAATCGGAGAAGCAGGAAAAGCAGCCGCAGAATTGGCGAAAATGTTCAAAGAACAAGGGCTAGATAATAGCAATTTGCTGCTAGAAGTTTTGAACTCTCCCTTAGCTCAAGTTGTGGGAACTGGATTGCCATTTGTCGGGATGGCGGCGAAACTGCTAGTATTTTTCATGGAAAAAACTCAAGAGCAGCCGACTTTAGCTGAGTGCATTTTCCTCGTCAGTCAGGCGGCTTATCTCGAAAGTTTTAAGGGATTTATTGAACAAGACGCAAGCTTGTTAAATCGCATCGGGCAAACTCCAGTTTCTGATAAAGTCAAACAGTTGCTTAAGAAACTGGCGGATTTGGAATTGAGCGATAAAGCAGCTAAAGAAACTGTGATTTGCTTCCGCGATTCGATGTTAGCTCAGGAATTTAACGCAGTGCTGTCACAGCGGCTGGAACAAGCCGGACTAGAAGGCAGTCAAGCTAAGATTTTGACAAAGAGAGTTGCTGCTAATACTCACCGTTATTTAATCGAAGCTTGGGCAGTTTCCGGCGATGCTATGAAACATCTCGGACAGCCTTCTTTCAGCGAATGGCGGGAGGAACAGCAGAAATATCAAAGTATTGACGAATACCTGGAAGAGCAGATTGCCGATAAGCCAAAAGAAAAAGTATTTGCTGAAGAGTTTACATTTAAGGATATCTACGTACCGCTGAAGGCAAAGCCGATCGATAAAAATGGCAAGCCCATAAATGATGCAGCAGCTTTCGATTTAGAAACTTGGGCAAAGCAATTGCTTGAGGATGAACAGAAACAAGATATGGTGATGTTCGTCGAAGCTGGACCAGGACGCGGGAAAAGCGTTTTTTGTCGGATGTTTGCTGACTGGGTACGACAACATTTATTTCCAATTTGGACTCCGGTGTTAATTCGATTGCGAGATATTCCCAAATTGCAAAATAGTTTTCTGCAAACGCTTAAAGATGCGGTTAATGCGGGTTTTACTAGCGATAATGGCTGGTTGACGGATAGAAATACGCGATATTTGTTTTTCTTAGATGGCTTTGACGAGTTGCTGATGGAAGGGAGAAACAGCGGAGGCTTAGAGCAATTTCTCAAGCAAGTAGGGCAATTTCAGCGTGATTGTCAGCAGAGTTCGGAAATGGGACACCGAGTTTTGATTACTGGCAGAACTTTAGCTTTGCAAGGAATTGAAAGGCAAATGCCAGATAACCTGGAGCGAGTCGAAATTCAGGTGATGGATGACGAATTGCAGCAGCAGTGGTTTAGTCAGTGGGAAACCCTGTTTGGAGCGGAAAAAACCTCTGATTTTCAGAATATTTTAAAACATCACAACTGTCCCGAAATAAGATCTGAACTGTCACGAGAACCGCTATTGCTTTATTTGTTAGCGGCGATGCACCGGGATGGAAAGTTGAAAGTTGAGGATTTTCAAGGGACTAACAGCACTCAAGCAAAAATTTTGATTTACAATCAAGCGGTGAATTGGTTACTCACAAAACAGCGTTCTGACTTACTCAATCGGAATTTGACAGAACTGGAAACAGAGGATTTGCGGCGCATCCTGACAGAAGCAGGGTTGTGCGTGGTGCAGTCGGGAGTGGAATGCGCTCCTGTAGCGATGATTGAGGAACGATTGAAAGCAGATAACTCGGTTAAAGCATTACTTGAGGAAGCACAAAAACGGATTGGCGATAATCCTCTGAGAAATGCTTTGGCGGTTTTTTATCTTCAGCAAGGCAGTAAAGAAGGTTCTGTGGAGTTTGTACATAAAAGTTTTAGTGAGTTTTTGTGTGCGGAACGATTGAAGGAAAGTCTGGAAGAGTGGACGGAACCGGCAAGAAGAGGTAGAGGATTTAATACGAAAGACTCGGATATGGACTGGGAAATTTATGATTTGTTGGGTTATGGGGCGCTGACGGCAGAAATTGTGGAATATTTGATGGGGTTGTTAACAACTCCGGCTGTTGCGGGGGAGGAAAGTCGGTTTCGCCCTGTGGAGTTATTCCAGCGTTTGGAAGATTTTTATCTGCGGTGGTGCGAGGGGGAATTTATTGATATGTTGCCGGAAAGTTTGCCTCAGAAGAAGATGCGCCTGTTGCGAGAGCAATTGAAAACCCAAGAATTGGGACAGCGACAAATAGATGTTTATGCTGGTTTGAATGTGATGATTTTGCTCTTTGAGTTGCACCGTTACGGTCAGAGGAGAGATGAATTGAAAGACAAAATGGTGTTTTATCCTTGCGGAAAGCCTAATGCTAAAGGTAAGCTTGACGATGCAAATCGCTTGTTGCGTATCATCAATTATAGCTATTGTATTGGGGATTCTGGCTTTCTCCAAATTGTTGAGATATTTTTCATCGGCGCAAACCTCAGCGGCGCAACCCTCGTCGGCGCAGACCTCTGGCACGCAAACCTCAGTGGGGTAAACTTCAGTGGTGCAAACCTCATCGGCGCAAACCTCATCGGTGCAAACCTCAGTGGGGTAAACTTCAGCGACGCAGACCTCAGCGACGCAAACTTCAGCCGCGCAAACCTCAGCGACGCAAACTTCAGCCGCGCAAACCTCAGCGACGCAAATTTCCGTGGTGCAGAACTCAGTGGGGTAAACTTCAGTGATGCAAACCTAAGTGGCGTAGACCTTATCGAGGCAAATCTTAGCGAGGTAAACTTTAGTCGCGCAAATCTTAGCGAGGTAAACCTCTGCCACGCAAACCTCACCAATTGCACTTTTGGCGATGTCAAATGGGATGAAAATACAAAGTGGGAAAATGTTCGATGTTTGGATACAGCCGTTAATGTTCCAGAAGCGTTAAGGCAACAGCTAGGAATGCAGTAGAAAGATTGTTCAAGGCTTGGCGGATCATTTTTATGAACAGGCAAGATGCCTGTTCCACAAAGAGTGGATTTTCTTGTAGGGTGGGCATCTTGCCCGCCCGTGAAAGACTTATCAACATACAAAAATCGATCGCACTTAATTCTATCCAAAAGCGCGATCTACCCAAAAGCGCGATCGCACTTAACTCAAGCCACAGCAGCAGAACAGTTATTCGATCGCAATAATTCCAAAGCCTGCTGTCTTACCCTACCTTCCATCACCTCAGTTTGCAAGGTAATAAAAGCCTCAAAATCTTCTAAACCGTACTTAGTCATCTGCAACTGCTGGCGCAACAGTTCCTCGGCCTCAACCGTTAAATAACCCGTTTCCAAAGCTTTTCGGACAATTGTACTGATTAAACTCATAGTAATTTCACCCTGAAGACACGCACGTTATAAACAATGGAGTTTTATCACTTGACCAACTCTACATTGAGTTTGTTTCAAAATTACCTTGAAATACGGTTAAATCTACCTTAAGGCGTACTTGAGGGTAGTAGCTTTTGATACACACAACTCTAGGAATTTTAACTTTAGACCGGATAAAACAAGTATATTTACTTGGTATTTAACAACAGTCGCCATTCTCTGACACCAAAAGGAGGAACCAGCAACCCAGTTTCTTTTTCACCTTTCACAGGCAAACTCAACCTTAAAGGTTGATTGCTTTCCAGTTGTATAATTATTGATTTAAAATCATATTCTCCGACATTGATCGGCAAATCCGACTCGCTCCAAATATCCTTGGCTTTACCAATTTCGCGATCGCCCGCAGCAACAGTTAGCGCTACAGGATGCTGCAATTCTGTTCCGGGAAATCCTACTAATCTCAGGTTAAAGGAGTTTACCAATCCCGACTGTACTCGCTTATACAAAACCACTTGCCATGCTCTATCATGAGTGTCGCGCAGGCTTTGTACGGAGCGGAACATTACTCTGTCTGCTCTTTCTGGATATTTGTGAATTGAGGCGAAGGCGGGCGGGCTAATAGCTAGGATTAGATACAAGCACAAGCTAATAATAGTTATAATCTGGCGCCAAAAATCATTTTTTTTCATATTTAATACTTCCAACGAAGGTTCGGTTCGTAGTGAGGACTTTAGTCCTTCTTATTTCCAATCAGTTTCGGCTTGAGATAACACGTAGGCGGAAACATCAATAATTTGTTGTTCCGACAAACGATCTTTGTAAGCGGGCATAATGCCTTTACCGTTGGTTACTAAATTTGAAATATTGGCGATTGAATCCATGCCGTATTTTTTTAAGGCTTTTTGTTTCAAGTTTTTGCCGCGCCTGATAATGTTGCTACCGTTGATGTGACAGCCTGCACAGTTGGTGCTGAAGACTTCGGGGGCGGTTGCGGTTGGCGGAGTTGTCGCTGTATCTGCGATCGCACTTTGGGAATTAGTGGCAATTTCTGCAAATGCCAGTGTCAGTATTAATAGGATGAGGGTGAGAATTTTTTTTAAGTTATTTGGCGAAATCATTTATTTGCAATTTTCTAATTACTGCTAGATTTGATGATAGCACTAAATCCATAACCGGAACAGGCAAGATGCCTGTTCCACAAAGAGTTAATTTTTATTCTATTTGTGGGTAGGGCTTCTAGCCCGCCCGAAAGGCTATATATTCATTCTTCCCAGTCGAAGGTGCGGGTAACTGCTTTTTTCCAAAACCGATATTTTTGCTCCCGAAGTGCGATCGACATTTGGGGTTCCCAAATACAATCCACCGCCCAATTATCCCGCAATTGGGCTAGTTTGCTCCAAAAACCCACCGCCAAACCAGCCGCATAAGCAGCACCCAGTGCAGTAGTTTCCGCTACCACAGGCCGCACCACAGGCACTCCCAAAACGTCGCTCTGAAACTGCATTAGCGTGTGATTTCCCACCATTCCACCGTCTACTTTTAAAGATAAAAGCTGCACCCCAGAATCCTGATTCATCGCATCCAATACTTCCCGCGTTTGCCAAGCTGTCGCTTCCAATACTGCGCGAGCAATATGTGCCTTAGTCGCATAGCGAGTTAAACCTGCAATTACTCCCCGGGCGCTGTCTTGCCAATAGGGCGCGTAGAGTCCAGAAAATGCTGGTACAATGTAAACTCCGCCACTATCTTCGACGGTATTTGCTAATGTTTCTACTTCCGCAGATGTGTTGATGATGCCCAAGTTGTCGCGCAGCCACTGGACTAATGCTCCGGCGATCGCAATACTGCCTTCTAAAGCATACACAGCGGGCGATTCTCCCATCTTGTAGGCGACTGTTGTCAGCAATCCGTGGTTTGAAGGGACGATCGCCTCACCAGTATTCAGCAGCATAAAACAGCCCGTACCGTAGGTATTTTTCGCCTCCCCAACACTGAAACAAGTTTGCCCAACCAAAGCTGCCTGCTGATCTCCCAAAGCAGCAGCAATCGGAACATTTTCGAGCAATCCTTTTGCAAGTCCAAAAACTTGACTGGAAGGGCGAATTTCTGGCAACATCCGGCGGGGAATTCCCATGATTTCCAAAGTTTCCGCATCCCAATCGAGGGTTTGCAAATCCATCAGCATTGTGCGGCTGGCGTTGGTAACATCGGTAATGTGCGTGCCTCCTGTCATATGCCAAATTATAAAAGAATCGACATTGCCAAAAATCGCATCACCTCGATTCGCCGCTTCCCGCAATCCAGCGATATTGTCCAGCATCCACTTAATTTTGGGGCCGCTGAAATAAGTTGCTAGCGGTAAACCGCAGCGCGATCTAAATCGATCTTTGCCGTCAACTTCTGCTAAGCTAGTACAAATTTGGTGAGTGCGGGTATCTTGCCAAACAATCGCATTTCCGTAGGATTTTCCCGTATTCTTATCCCAAACAATAGCAGTCTCGCGCTGGTTGGTAATGCCGAGGGCTGCAATATCTTTCGCATCGATATTACCGATTTCCAGGGTATTTTTAATTACGCTTTGGGTTCGCCGCCAAATTTCCTCGGGATTGTGTTCCACCCATCCCGGTTGTGGATAGATTTGCTGGTGTTCTTGTTGGTTGCTGCAAATTATCTGTCCCAGGCGATCGAATATGATAAATCTGGTGCTGGTGGTTCCTTGATCTATTGCTGCTACGTATTTTTGAGACAAGAGTTTAAAACCTTTTTAAGTAGAAGAGAGGGTTGACAGTTGACAGTTTAGGTACGTAGTTGTGCTTGGGCGCTCTTTATAATATTAGGCAAGAGTGCTAATATTGAAATTACGTGCCTTGCCCCAAACGCGAGCCGACCTTTGAGCGCTACTTTTGGTGGTTTTATATTTTATATAGCCTTTCTCAAAAAGATGAGGTATGACTGGCATCAGTATAACCGCTTAGACTAAGAGGGCTGAAGCCCAACAACGTACCTCATCTTTCTGAGAACCGCTATATATCCTATCTAATAATAAAACCACCCTACTTAATTAAAGTGGGAGCGAATTCAGGAGCAGCTTCATATAAAATTGATATTAGCGTTCGAGTCTTTAAAGTCTATGATAATATGTAAAAGTCAAATTAATGTCAAAATTTTTAGTTTAGGGAAGTCCCTGCTTTGAAACTAGCAGAATTGCTCAGACTCGATCGCACAATTAAGGTTATTGGCTTTGACGACGCTCCGTTTTCTCGTACCAGCAGTAGTTTGGTGTCGATCGCAGGCGTGGTCTGCGGGGGGACTAGATTTGAAGGAATGGTCTGGGGACAAGTCCTCCCAGACGGATTAGATGCCACCGACGTAATTTGTCAGCTACTGCTAGGAGGGAAATTTTTACCGCAATTGCATCTCGTTTTGCTTGATGGAATTGCTTTCGGCGGCTTCAATATTATTGACCTTCCCAAGTTAGCATCGCGGCTGCAAATTCCTTGCGTTGCTGTCATGCGCCGCCAACCAGATTTAGCTGCTGTTGAAAAAGCCCTCGGTCATTTCTCAGATTCGGAATACCGTTTAGAATTGTTGCGCCGCGCTGGCAAAATTTACGCTTTTGAACCTTTCTTTTTTCAAGTGTGCGGCGAACAACCGGAAGTAATTGCACTGGTACTCCAGCGTTTGACTGATACTGGTAAGGTTCCTGAAGCTTTGCGTTTGGCTCATTTGATTGGGGCGGCTGTGATTACTGGCGTTAGCGGTAGTTCTGCTTGAATTTATTATCGGCAATTTAATTTACCGCCATAAAAAAGGTTCGTAGTGAGGACTTTAGTCCGCATCATTTATTATAAAACAAAAAGGTTCGTAGTGAGGACTTTAGTCCGCATCATTTCTTAGAGGACAAAAAGGTTCGTAGTTAGGACTTTAGTCCGCATCATTTCTTAGGAATGAGAATTAAATAACTTACAATTTTAATTATTGTGGTATGGGCGTCCCGCCCGTCTATAAAGGACGGGCGGGACGCCCATACCACTTTTAAGAGTGTAAATTATTTAATTCGCGATCCTTAGAGGACTAAAGTCCTCACTACGAACCTATGGGGATACGGATTTAAGATTATTTAGCTTCCGACAATCTCGCCCTCAAGTTCACCAAATTCGATTTTAGTTCCCAAGGCCAAAGTCACGGTACTTTCAGGTTCAATCATTTTCATGTCGCCTTGACTGTCTGTGGCCCACCAAGAGCGATCGCTCAAATTGATCAATCCTAAGGATAGCTCGTTTGGCGATCGAGAATTCACCAGCGCTACCACGCCGCTAGACGCCGTAGCCGTTAAACTCGGGATGTCAGAGGTGAATAGCTGAGTACCCGCAGTCAGAGGGATAACTCGACTTCCCAATGTCAGCAAAAATTGACCGTTGGCAAAAGCATTGGCTGGCGATGCTTGTGATAAAATAGTCGGCGTAACCCGAGCGGAAGTTGCAGTAGGCAAGTCAGAGTTTCCAACTGTAATTGTACAGTTACCGATTCTCTTTTGGTCGCCCGATCGCAAATAACTCACCGCCCCGCTATCAAAATTCTCGCAAACAATTTGACCCCCTTCCAATTGAAACCGCATCGCTAAAGGCGAAACATGAGGAATGTAGATAATAGACAAATTTTCATCGCTACCAAAAGTCACCGGTTCCGCACCAATAGTCAGAGTGCGATTGGTTCCGCTATCGTAACTAATTACCAGCCAAGCTTTGTTAAACAAAGTTTCGGCCACAACTAGCATAATTCCAATCCAAAAGCCGATCGCAGCACAGCCAGCTAAACGGCCCGCCGTACCCGATAAAGTATAAGCAAACAGAATAAACAAGCAGCCGCCCAAAACGCCTCCCACACCGCCGCCACCCGCGCCGCGCAGCATTCCTAAATTGGGAATTCGTTTAGAAAGTCCCAGTCCTAACAAACCGCCAGCTATTCCCCAGCAAATCACTCGCAACAGTTCATTTTCGCCGTCGCCAATCCCGCTAAAAATACCTTCGGCGATCGCTCCAGAAATTGCCCCGGCGATGACACCAAACAATCCGCCATTTTTTAAAGATTGTTTGATTTGTGGCTTGCCTTTGATATAGTAATAGTAGCCGAACATAATTGCAGTAGCAATGCCGCCGCCTACCAATCCAAACCAGCGAGATGTGGACAATACACTGTCAAAAACAGATTTTGAATTGTTGAGATCGTGCATGAAAGGTTCAGTGATGAGATTGCCGGCGAAACCGCCGACAGCACCGCTAATCCCAAACTGCAAAGCTTTTTTAAGGGCTGATAGATTTCTTTTCACGGCGCACCTGGTTACAAAGTGAGAGTCGAGCTATTTTAGATTTGGGATTTTAGATTTTAGATTTATTCCACAGATGAGTCTGGGAATTTGTACCTTAATCTAAAATTTTGGTCGCTCCGCGTCCGAGTGTGGGAAACTTGTATCCGTTTTTGGACGAGAGTCAAATTTAGCTACAAGCTTAAAAGTCGCCATTTCCGATCCGCACCTGTCGCCCCTCTGTCTCCCGCACCTCTGTTTGACACAGAAGTTTTTTAGCCTCCCGCCGTCGCCTTCGGGACAAGCCTCTGAAGGTTCGATGGCTGTAACCTTTGTTGATACATGATTTTAGCGATTTTTTGACTGGGAATTTTTAACGGATTAGACGCCACCGAGGGCCCAAAAATGAAAAGGAATGTTACAAACTATTACGGTAACACTCAGAATGTGAACATAATGCCTCAAAATACTTGCGAGAGGTAGTTGCATCACAGAAGCAATATTCTGACTAACTGCCGGACAGTCACTCGATCGCCACTTAAGGATCTGCTGCAATCTCGATCGTAGATTAAAGATCGCATCAATCATTTGTGGTATTCTAAGCGACAGGCTCAGTGCGGCCACAAAAAAACGCACCGGCGTGAAGAACGAGCGCCGTTAAACAGCGAAGGCAGACACCCGCTAACAACTTCAACAGTTGCAGGCCGTGGAAAGTCCACCCTTCCCCGTCAAAGCTCCTGCCACCAGCGAAGCGAAAGGTACGGGATGAAAGCGCCCGCCGTCGCTAGTTCAACGCGGAGCAGTTCGCAATTGCAAAATATCCAGCGGGTACACACAAGATGAGTATCGTCACCAAATCAATCGTCAACGCAGACGCTGAAGCTCGTTACCTGAGCCCAGGCGAATTAGACCGGATCAAGAGCTTCGTCACCTCTGGTGAACGCCGCGTCCGCATCGCCCAAATTTTGAGCGAATCCCGCGAACGCATCGTCAAGACAGCCGGCGACCAACTTTTCCAAAAGCGCCCTGATGTTGTTTCTCCCGGCGGCAACGCTTACGGCGAAGAAATGACCGCAACTTGCTTGCGCGACTTGGATTACTACCTGCGTTTGATCACCTACGGAATCGTAGCTGGCGACATTACTCCGATCGAAGAAATCGGTATTGTCGGCGTCCGCGAAATGTACAACTCTCTCGGAACTCCGATTGCAGCAGTTGCCGAAGGCGTCCGCGCTATGAAAAATGCAGCTTCTTCGCTGCTCTCTGGAGAAGATGCTTCCGAAGCTTCCTCTTACTTCGACTACGTTATCGGTGCGATGCAGTAAGGAATTTAGGTTTTTGATTATAGATTTTTGATTGAACAATCGAGGGTTACTGATAACAAGCCAAAAGCTTTTGCAGATAATCAACTACTTGTAAATCTCAAATCCCCAATCCCAAATCTAAAATTCTAGCTCCAAAATTGGACTGACTCAGCCACTTTCTAGGAAACAAGACAACCATGCAAGACGCAATTACCGCCGTAATCAATTCCTCTGACGTTCAAGGTAAGTACCTGGACATCAGCGCATTAGACAAGCTCAAGAACTACTTCGCTTCAGGTGAACTGCGCGTCCGCGCCGCTACATCCATCAGCGCCAATGCAGCCACAATCGTCAAAGAAGCAGTTGCTAAGTCTCTGTTGTACTCTGACGTAACTCGTCCCGGCGGCAATATGTACACCACTCGTCGCTATGCAGCTTGCATTCGCGACTTGGACTACTACCTCCGCTACGCCACCTACGCTATGCTAGCTGGCGACCCTTCCATCCTCGACGAGCGCGTGCTCAACGGTTTGAAAGAAACCTACAACTCCTTGGGCGTGCCCATCGGTTCTACCGTACAAGCAATCCAAGCAATGAAAGAAGTCACCGCCGGTTTGGTCGGTTCTGACGCTGGTAAAGAAATGGGCGTCTATTTCGACTACATCTGCTCTGGCTTGAGCTAAATCTAAGGCAGAAGGAAGTTCGGCAACGGATTCTGTAACGGATGTAACGGATGTAACGGATGTAACGGATTTCAGTCCGATGGAAGTCGGAAGAAGGAAGTTCGGCAAGGAATTCTGTAACGGATGTAACGGATGTAACGGATTTCAGTCCGATGGAAGTCGGAAGAAGGAAGAAGGAAGATGGAAGAAGGAAGAAGGAAAAAGATTTATTTCTTGCCTCTTTTAACTTTTAACTTTTAACTTTGGACTTGTTACCTTTAGCTTTGAAAGAGGTCAGGGAAGTTGAGAGTGATTGCTAGACCGTCAAAGGCCAGTCGAGAAAGCCCGACGAGTTTTAACGAGCTAGTTTTGACTCCTAACTCCCTGACTTCAATCTTTTTAAAATCCATCTAAAAATCTGTAAACCTACTCAGGAGTTTGTTTCCCATGAGAATGTTTAAAGTGACTGCTTGCGTCCCCAGCCAAACTCGCATCCGCACTCAGCGCGAATTGCAAAATACCTATTTTACTAAGCTGGTTCCCTATGACAACTGGTTCCGGGAACAGCAAAGAATTATGAAAATGGGCGGCAGAATTATTAAAGTGCAACTGGCTACCGGTAAGCCCGGAGCTAATACTGGCCTACTTTAAAATCCGAGAATGGATTGATAGAGGGCAAGAGGTCGATCGCGACCTCTTTTTTGTTTGTTATGATTTTATAGAAGAAGGAAGAAGGAAGAAGGAAGAAGGAAGAAGGAAGAATGTAGTTGTAGGGTGCATCGCCTGCGATAAATCCTCAAATAAATATCGACAATCTGAAAGCGACGCACCTGATAAATAGTAGTAGTAGGGTGGGTCGCCCTTGACAATCCCTGAATTTGACAGACAATCTACTCAGTGGCATACCGGACAAACTCTCGGCCGTGGAAACAAACCCAACACTTATTTTGCAGCAAGATTTAAGAGAAATGATATAAGGTAAGGTGCGTCGCTGCTCGAACAGTCGATTTAATGTAACGGATTTTCAGGCGACGCACCCTACAGCTAACGGATTTAACGGATGTCACGGATTAAGGCAAGTTCGGCAACGGATTCGCTCTACGGATGTCACGGATGTCTGTAATTCTTAAACTAATGACTAATGACTAATGACTAATGACAACTGACAACTGACTAATGACTAATGACTAATGATATTCGACGCTTCATTCCATTTTTTGACCCCAGCGCGTCGCAATGGGCTGCGGAGGCCCGATGGCTGCGGTGGCTGACTTTTTTGTGGCTGTTTGTAGGGCTGACAGCATTGTTTTCAGCTTCCTATCCCATTGCCAATTCCGAATTGGGAGACGGCCTTTACTATTTTAAGCGGCAACTAATCGCAGTGGCGATCGGGCTGGCGGGCTTTAACTTAATGGTTTACTCCCCCCTGCGTTACCTGATGAAAACAGCTCAGTTGGGAATTCTGGTGCTGCTGGGAGTGCTGTGGTTGACCTTAATTCCGGGAGTGGGAACCACAGTCAACGGCGCAACTCGCTGGATATCTTTGGGCCCGGTGCCGATTATTCAACCTTCTGAGTTAATTAAACCGTTTTTCGTTCTCCAAAGCGCCCGCATTTTCGGCAACTGGCCTCGATTAACAAACAAAGTTCGGTTTACTTGGCTGTTAATTTTCGGTGCGATGCTGTTGGGCATTTTGTTGCAGCCGAATTTAAGCACCACGGCTTTGTGCGGGATGACTTTGTGGTTGGTGGCTTTGGCGGCGGGCTTACCTTACTTGCAGTTGGGTGCAACGGCTATAGGGGGAATGCTGTTGGCGGTTTTAAGTATTAGTTTTAAGGAATATCAGCGCCGCCGGATTATGTCTTTTCTCAATCCTTGGGCTGATGCGATGCAGGATGGTTATCAGTTGGTTCAAAGTCTGCTGGCTGTGGGTTCTGGCGGGATTTGGGGCGTTGGTTTGGGGATGTCTCAGCAAAAGTTATTTTATTTGCCGATTCAGTACAGCGATTTTATTTTTGCTGTGTTTGCTGAGGAGTTTGGTTTGGTGGGAGGTTTCTCGCTGTTACTGATGTTGGCGGCTTACGCTACTGTGGCTTTGAGGGTGGCGATGCGGGCGCGGAATGCTGAGTCTCAGTTGGTGGCGATTGGGGTGATGGTGGTGATGGTGGGACAGTCGCTGCTGAATATTGGGGTGGCGACGGGGGTTTTGCCGACTACGGGTTTGCCGCTGCCGTTTTTTAGTTATGGCGGTTCTTCGATGGTGGCGAGTTTGTTGTTGTCGGGGTTGCTGATTCGGGTGGCTAGGGAGAGTTCTGAGGCTGAGGTGGTTTCTCTGGATGGACGGCGGGGACAGCCGTCCAAGCCGAAGTTGCGATCGACCAACGGCAATACACAAGCTGAGTAATTTGTCAAGTTATTTCCGCTAAAACAAGCCCATGAATAAGACGGTATAGACGCGGTTTCAACCGCCGTTTTATCTATTGCCGCCCGTCACCCTTATTTGGCGGTTCTTCTTGTTTTTCTTGAGGTTTAGCTGTGATATCAGTTAATTCTTTTTTGTCTGGTTTTGGTGTTTCTGGAGTTGAGTTAGCCATTGGTTTATTGTTTAAGTAGATGCACCGTTTAATTATATCTTTTTTGACTGCAAAGGTATTGCTGTAGATAGCGGGAGCAATATCGAGACCAACAATTCTCATGCAGTGGGGTTTGATAGCCAATACTCGAAGACTTTATGTAGAGTGTAGATGCGAATAGATAGATGTCGGTTCTAGACTGCTTGAGGGTTGCAGCCAAACAAATCGGAGGTGGACGCAAAAACACCTTTATTAAGTATTAAATGCCGATCGCCATCTCGACTGATTAACCCTTGCTGCTGCAATTTTCCCAACATTCGCGTTACCGTTACGCGAGTCGTGCAAATAGTATTAGCAATATCTTGATGTGTCAAGCGGATGCTCAAACGAGTTCCCTCAACCACAGGCTGACCGAAGTCCTGTTGCAATAATAGCAGAAGTTGATACAAACGGTCTTCTACTCGGCGCTGTCCGGCGATCGCCAAAATTGATTCCATTTGTCGCAGCCGCCGCACCATTTGAGGCAACAACTCGTGAGCCAATTGAGGAGAAGCTTCAATTTCCACCATAGAATACCACATCAAATAAACGTCTGATGTTGCCGTAGCTCGGTAAGTCTGCAAGGAAGTCAACCACAAACCGAAACACATCGAAGGCCCCACCCAACCCAAAAGTCCTTCTTCTCCGGTGGGATAAAGGGTACTCAGTTGTGCTAAACCTTGACAGACGCGCCAAAGGCCTTGGGACATTAAAGGAATGGTTTCGCCCTTTGCATAAAAATGCAAGTTTCGAGTTGCTCCTGTGTTATGCTGGACTTCCGCTAAAAGTGCTTTCGATGTTGGTGGCATATCCGTTATTTCCAGCTAAAAAACATTAGTGTGAGACCTAGCGATCTCACTCTAACCGACCCAGGTAAAGGTTAGGTGATCGTTAGGTTAGCGGGAGTATAAGCTTTATCTACATTCAAATTCTGTATCAACAATTACTCAAGCTATGAGTGTGACATTGCTCAGAGTATCGTCGGAATATGTAATTTAAATGCTCAATAGCTTAAATTTTAAACATTATTTGAATCCCAATACGGTTCAGTTAAGACTTTCAATATAGATAAAATAACGATCTATAAAATAGACTTTGCGATTGCTTTCCTACGGCTCAAGTTCATAAGATTGTTCCTTGCAACGACCAAAAAATACTAACCAAGCGTATTGAGTTAAATGCAAATTTGATATCACATACTCTTAAACTTTCAAGGTGATTAATTGAGCAATTTATTCAGTCTAAAAATCTAAAGCCATCTGCTTTCGACTTCGGGAATTACTTGCACATCATCAAGTTCGGTGACTGCTTCTTCAAATCTGAGCCAGCGAACAACAGCGGTAAATGCGTGACAGCGTGCAGGAATGTCCCGCGCGATCGAATATTCGCCAAAAACCAGGCGTTGCTGATTTACGGTATGAAAGGCTAAATATGCCAGTCATAGAAACCAGTATCGACAAAGCTTGGGGATTTTCAACTTATTTTTTTTCATACCCTGATTAAGCAACGCAATTTTTATATGATGAGAATAAAACGGCATTGCGTCGCAGCCCCCGCACCCTGAGGAGTCGTGAAGCTCGATCGCCCTTCCGAACTGACCATTTGCTGCGACAACCTTCAAGAACTTCTAAAATAGTTCCAGCAGTATCAAAAGACAAGTCAGGTTTTTCATGGCCGATCAATTAATTCGCGCTACAGCCGCAGATGGTGGAATTCGCGCTGTAGCCGTCATTACCACCCGCCTCACCGAAGAAGCAAGAGGGCGGCACAAGCTCTCCTACGTCGCTACAGCAGCCCTCGGACGCACAATGTCAGCAGGGCTGTTACTCGCTTCCAGCATGAAGCGGCCCGAATCGAGAGTCAACATTCGCATCAAAGGAGATGGGCCCCTAGGCGGACTGCTGGTTGATGCGGGACTTGATGGCACGGTTCGAGGTTATGTCAGCAATCCCTCAGTGGAATTGCCGCCCAATGCTAAAGGCAAACTTGATGTCGGCGGCGCCATCGGTGACGGCTATTTGTATGTGGTGCGCGACGCTGGATACGGCTTCCCTTACTCAAGTACGGTAGAATTGGTTTCCGGCGAAATTGGGGACGATCTGACTCACTATTTGGCAACCTCGGAACAGACTCCTTCGGCTCTGGTTTTGGGGGTGTTTGTGGGGGCGGCGGGGGTGCAAGCTTCTGGGGGCGTGCTGTTGCAGGTTATGCCGAAGGCGGCGACGGATGAAGAACTTGTGCAAACTCTAGAATCTAGGGTGACTGCACTGTCGGGCTTTACGCCGTTGCTACAATCGGGCAAAACGCTGCACCAGATTCTGGAAGAGTTGCTGGGTGATATGGGCCTGGAAATTTTCCCGGAAACTCAGATGGTGCGCTTTCACTGTGGCTGTTCGTTCGATCGAGTTTTGGGAGCTCTGAAAATGTTGGGTGAAGCCGAACTTCAAGACATGATCGAAAAAGATGGCGGGGCTGAGGCTACTTGCCATTTCTGCAATGAGGTTTACAAGGCTAACAGCGACGAACTTGCCGAACTAATTGGCGATTTGCGATCGAATTCCGGTTCTTGAGACCATAATGTGTAATTGGCTCTATTGAGTGCGAGTTGGGGATGACCGAAAAACCAGGAGCAAGCCCCTGGCGACCGACTTGGGGATAAGCCGGAGGCGACTTCAGTCGCCTAGAACTCTACGTCGAGGAATTTGAATAAACGGAATATTATTTATTCAGGCTGGTTGTAAAATGGTGCAATGTTGAATCTCACCTACGAATACAAACTCATTCCCACCGACGCACAACGCGAAACTATCGACCAGTGGCTGACTATCTGCCGCAAGGTCTACAACTTTGCATTGCGAGAACGGAAGGATTGGGTGAACTCCCGTAAGTGTGATGTCAACTCATGCAGCATCCGGCAGGAATACATTATCCCCGCTGATGCACCCCGTCCAACCTTTGCGCGGAGCGTGCAAAACGCTTTCCCAGGCAAAGCAGTTGATTCCTGAACTGAAGCTACCTCATACCCATGTCTTGCAACAGGTGTTGCGCTTTCTTAGAGGCAGCGTTTGTGGCGATGTGCGATCGGGGGCACGGGTTTCCTAGGTTTAAAAAGCCGATGCGCTCATTTGTGTTTCCGCAATTAAACCTAGAATCCGTTCAACGTTTTGAGGGTGCAGACTGGGTTAATTTGCCTAAGATTGGCCCCGTCAAGATACATCTATCGCGCCCGATTTTAGAGGGGTTTGAAGTTAAGCAAATTCGTATTGTGAAGCGAGCATCTGGTTACTATGCCATGCTCACTTTGCAATGTGATGTTGAAGTTCCTCAAGCATTGCTATCGGGACAATGGGTCTAAAGCCCCGTCCTTATAGGACGGCTTTAATTATTCCTGACTTTTTTGGCAAAACCTAGTATAATAGAGCAAGAACAAAAGTAAAAAAATGAAAGCAAGGTATCAATACAGATTTTATCCAACCGACCAACAAAAACAGAGCTTGGCTCAATTATTTGGTTGTGTTCGAGTGGTCTGGAATGATGCACTTGCACTTTGCAAGCAATCTGAAAAGAAACCCAAATCAGCAGAACTTCAGAAACTAATAATCACTCAGGGTAAGCAAACAGAAAAGAGGGCATGGCTGAGTGAAGTATCGGCAATCCCCTTACAACAGTCAATAGCAGACTTAGAGACAGCGTTTAAAAACTTCTTTGAGTCTTGCAAGGGACAAAGAAAAGGGCGCTCAAGCGGCTATCCCAATTTCAAAAAGCGCGCAAACAGTCAGTCTGCAAGATTAACTCGCGGGGGGTTTTCAATCAAGGGAGATGGGGTTTATTTAGCCAAGATTGGAGTTGTTAATCCAGTCTGGTCTAGGAAATTGCCGTCAGTTCCTAGTTCTGTAACCGTTATCAAAGACTGTGCCAATCGCTATTTCTTAAGCTTTGTTGTAGAGATTAATCCCGATCTAGTCGAAGCCAAAAACCACAGCATCGGCATCGATCTGGGCATTAAAACCTTTGCAGTAATGAGTGATGGAACATCAGCTCAAAGCCCAATCTACAAGCAGCTAGACCGAAGAATTCGCTCTCTTCAACGCAAGCTAGCAAGGCAACTCAAAGACTCAAAACGCCGAAATAAAACCCGGCTTCAAATTGCCAAACTGCATAACCAAATTGCAGACACGCGCAAAGACTTCCTGCACAAACTGTCAAGCAAAATAGTTAACGAAAACCAAGTAATTGTTTTAGAAGATTTGAACGTGTCTGGCATGGTCAAGAATCGCAAACTTGCGCTTAGCATTAGTCAGCAAGGATGGTATGAGTTTAGGGTACTGTGTGAGGCTAAATCTGAACAGCTAGGCAGGGAATTTAGGGTAATTAGTCGCTGGGAACCTACCAGTCAGGTGTGTGCAGATTGCGGGTTTAAGTGGGGCAAATTAGACCTCTCTATTCGTTCGCTGTTGTGCCTTAATTGTGGCACTCAGCAAGACAGGGATTTGAATGCTGCGAGAAATATAGAAAAAGTCGGGATAGGGCATTGCCACGACTCTAAACGGGCGCAGAGGGGACGTAAGACTACTTCGGTAGCAGACCCCTGTGAAGCGTCAAGAATCACCGCACTTTTAGGGCGGTGAGTATGTCAACTAATCACGAAATTTTGTTTGGGGCGTTGTGGGCGATGGCGTCGGGCCCCGCAAGCTACGGCTCTTGCAGTGTTCCGCCTGCAGGAGTATTTCATTCAGTTGACAGTTGACAGTTGACAGTTGACAGTTGACCTCTACCTAGAAGGAAGTGGATTGGAGTAATGAATAATCTTCTTTTAAATTATCCCCATAAGGGATAGGCTTGAAACCAATTCTTTCTGGTAAAAGTGATGGATACATTCTATAGAGCAGTGGATATCAGCGATCGCAGTTTTAAAATAACTAACACTGGCTGGTTGCTGTTTGTGGTGAGCGGAGATTTATGAGTCAAGATCGCAAAACACCAGGCCGTTGGTCTGCATCAGAATCCTTGGAGTCAAAAAAGGATACTTCCTCGCTAGTGCCAATTCCAGCCAGGAAAAATCGCGCTGAGCGACTTAAAGAAATCCGAGATTTGGTTACTTCAGGAAAACTGCCGGGAGGGCATCTGGAACAGCAGCCGAAAGAGTCTGGAGAAAACTCGCAACCGCCACGTGACCCCTATCGGCTGTGGCGCTTCTGGTCGAAAAAATGGCAGTTTTGGCTGGCGGTGAGTTTGCTGATGTCGGTGGGTATGGGGTTTGTGGCAATTTCGTCTTTGCTAAACCTAACCTCGCAGTCGAATTGCTCGAAGATTTTTTGGCCGACGGCTTCTGCTAACGATCGCTTTTTTTGCGCTCAAGAAGCAGCCAGCAAGCGGACGGCGGATGATTTGCTGCGCGCGATCGAATTAGTGAATGCTTTGCCCCAAGATCACCCGCTACGATCGAGAATTAACGGTCAGATCGATCGCTGGTCGCAGGATATTCTCAGGTTGGGAAATTCTAGTTTCCAAGAAGGAAAGCTGGATGAGGCGATCGCGATCGCCCGCAAGGTTCCTCAAGACGTTCCCGCTTACGCGACGGTGCGACAGCAGATTGAAAAGTGGCAGTCAACATGGAGCGATGCAGAGAAACTTTACCGCACGGCAGAAGACCACTTGCGTCAGGAAGAGTGGGGGCTGGCTTTCCGCCAAGCTACTCTGCTGTTGGATACGGGAAATACTTTTTGGGAATCGACGAAGTATGAGGAACTCACTAAGGTAATTCAGACGACAAAGGCTGAGGGTAATAAGTTGGTAAAAGCCAGGAATACAGCCTCGGAGGGAGGGCTGGACAATCTGGTGACGGGGATTAAGCTGGCTCAGGGCATCGATCAAAAGAGTTATTTGTATCAAGCTGCCAATAAGCTGATCGCGGAATTTAGCAAGAAAGTGATGGCGATCGCCCAAAAACGCTTGCAAGCAGGCGATTGGCAGCAGGCGATCTCGATCGCTAACAAGATTCCAGAGGCTGCAAATTTAAAGGAACAAGTACAGGATTTTAACGAGTTGGCTCAGGCTACGGCTCAGGCTTTGACCGGCTCTGTTGATGGTTTGTCTAAGGCGATCGATCTCGCTCAAAAGTTGAAAGACGGCCGCCCTTTGTACAAACAAGCTCAAGATTTAGTCGGCCGCTGGCAGCAAGAAATGGCTGATGTGAAAATTTTGGATTTGGCAAGTAGGCTGGCAGCGCCGGGAGGGGTCAAGGACTTGAGGGCTGCGATCGCCCAATTGCAAACAGTCCCGGAATCAAATCCCCGCTCTAAGGAAGCTCGGACTCAAATCGATCGCTTGAGCCGTCAAATCGAACTGCTAGAAGACAGTCCGTACCTGCAAAGAGCTAACGATTTAGCGACTACCGGCGATCCAAATTCTCTGGAAGCAGCCGTAGCTCAAGCTTCTCGGATCGGCCAAGGAAGAGCGCTTTACGGGGAAGCTCAAACCAAAATTCAAGCTTGGATCGAGAGAAGACAGCGCCTTCAAGACCAGCCGTTTTTGGAGAGAGCTCAGCAACTAGCGGCTAGGGGTAATTTGGCCGAGGCCATTGAGATGGCACGCCGGATTCGATCGGGACGGGTGCTATATGAGGAAGCTCGATCGAACATTCGGACTTGGGAAGCTCAATTGCAGGGCGAGCAAGGCTTGCAGAGCGCCCGTCAGGCCGCCCAAGCGGGAACTGCTGACTCCTTGCAAGCAGCAATTACGCTAGCCCTTCAGGTACCCGATACGAGTTCGCTCCGCTGGCAGGCTAGTGAGGCGATCGAGGAGTGGAGCCAGCGAATTTTGGCGATGGGTGTGGAACAATCGTCGTCGGATCTGGCTGGGGCGATCGCGACTTTGAAGAAAATTCCCTCGGGTTCTCGGGCTTTTGAGCAAGCGCGATCGCAAATCAAAATTTGGGAGGAATCGCTGAATCCTCCGGCTGCTGAGTCACCGACTGTGGCTCCCGAACCCCCGGAAACCGAGCCACCAAGCCGGTCTCCGAGCCGTTAGGCTATAGCTGGTAAAAGTATAGTCATCTATTACATGACATGGGAGGCATTGAGTCCCTCCCCTTTCGCTTTCACTTTGAGCGGATTAACCCGCCTCGGCTGAGCTACACAGCTCCCTATCAAGAGTGCTAAAAGCATTTGGGATTGCTTTTCTTAAGATATTATAAGACCCATTAACATCGGCATTAATCAATCGACCCAACGACGTTTTGTACAATCCTCTCTTAATTCGCGAACCGCTAAATGTGACATCCTGAGATCCAATATTTCCGTAGACAGGAATTGGATCTAAATTCAGAAAATTCGATTTGGAAGTATAGGATTCCTCTTGCTCTATTACCTTTATTCCAACCAATTCAGCTTTGTATTTCAACATTTCAATTAGCCGAGCATGAGGAATATTGACAAAGTTTTGATTGGTTCTCTTGCCTAAATTAATCTCATTTTTCCATTGTAAGTTTTTGCCAATTACTAGCATCCCTATCTTTTGTGATGCGAGCAGATTGATTATCTGGCGACTGGTATGATGCAAGTAATTATCAACTTTTTGATGGCGGCAACGAGTTAGGCGCCCAAGACGTGATGACGAGCAGCGGTTTCCTTTTAATTGAGATTGCAGTTGTGCTTTACGTTTGTTGTAGAATTGATTAATTGATTTGAGTGGTCGCCCGTTTATCAGTAAAGGGACAAACCCCGGCTGATTTGAAGTTAGCGCTACTAAATTATTCAATCCTAAATCGATACTACCTACTAATTCTTTTTTGTTTTCGATGGTGGGCTCCGGCTGAGTACAGGCATTGTAAATTACCTCAATTACATAGGAATCACATTTTGGCACTAATCTAATTTGACAAATTTTCTCTGGTTTGACCTGGGTTTTAATTAAAATATTAGTACCGGAAAGCTTGATAATTCCTTTCTTGAGTTCCTTGCTACTAATGGCTTGAATCGTATAGACTAGAATATTCCGACCCTTGACTTTATCTTTGTACTTCGGTAATTTCGGGCGACCGCTAAATTTTGTGGGGTTATTTTTGTAAGCTTTGACTGCTTCAAAAAAAGACTTCCAATTTTTGTCTAATATCATTAATATTTGTTGACTTACCTTGGCTGGCAATTCTTTGTATGCTTGATGAGATTTCATCAAACGATTCATTTCGTTGTAATTGATATAACCCCATCCGTAAACAAAACTTTGACGGATAATGTAGTTAGCGGCGTTATACAAATTTTTGGATTTAAAGGCTAGTACATCAATTTCAATAAAACGGTGTTCGGTGGATTTAATGATGTGTCTCTCTGCTAGTTGCATTTAGACTCTCCATTTTTTAACGATCGCTATAATTCTCGCTTGTTGACCTTCTGACTATATGATACTACCATTGCTTACTATTGCTTGCAAACTTAATGAAGTTTTATAATACCATTTTGGATTTGGGATTTTTAAGTTTTCCGTAAGGTGTGTCGCCATAGCCAATCTTCAAAAAAGACCGACAATCTAATAGCGACGCACCAGGGAGCTTCAACAGTTATAAGACAACCCTCAGTGTGAGATTGTCGATTGAATATAAAAATTGTTGATGGCGACACACCCTAAAAATCTTTCCCTTTTCCCTTTTCCCTTTTCCTTCTTCCGACTTCCCTCGGACTTCTATCAATTAAACATCCGCCGGATTGAGGTGCATCATCGCCCAAGTCGTGTAAGTGCCGATCGGACTCCAGAGTATGTAAGGCAGCAATAACAAGGTCGCTGATTCAGAAGCAGCCAACACGCTCAAAGCTAGCAGCACGCTTAAAATTGCGCCAGTTCCGCCGATTATCGTACCGACTTTGAGGCTCCTAACTTTGCACATAACCGACGTATAAGACATAGTTACTATTTCTAAAAGCAGGTACAAACCCATTCTCAACCAAGTCTCCTGAGTTCCCGGTGCTTGCTCCCAAACAATCACTGCTGACCAAGCTCCACAAATAAAAATTACTGTCCAAATTATAGGAATTGCTGCTTCAATTTTTAGCCATCTCGGACGCACTAATCGGTTGAACCATTGGATGTCACTGGTCGAAATTCTGTTAATCGCCAAAGCTACTATCAAGACGACTGCTCCAATTACCATCCATGATTTAATCATTTCTCTACCTTTAGCTAGATTAACTGTTTCAATTAAACCTATATTTTAGGTAATTCCGAGGCAAAGCACATCTCTCTCCAGTCTTAAATTGATAATTGCAAGGTAAATTAGGCTGTTCAACAGTTGACAGTTGACAGTTGACAGTTGACAGTTGGAGAGCGACCTCTACCTATAAGTCCTAGGAATGAAACAGTGAATAATTTTGTTTTATTTCTCCCTCGAAGGAGGAGGCTCTAAACCCATTCTTCTTGGTTAAAAACAGCAAGTTTATTGCCTTCACAATCCCGGAAACATAACCTAATTATGTAGGGTGCGCGACGCGCACCTTACCGCGACAAGTAGCGCTTAGCCTTGCAAATCAATCCGCTAGCCGAGCCGGTGATGGTGTTCTAATTCTAAACTAGAGTCATCATCTTTTCTGGGAACCAGAAGCGTATTTTCACTGCTCGGTTGCAACACAGCTTTAATTACTTGGAGAAAACGGTTGGGTTTTTTAGTTTGGCCGTTGAGTGTGCGACGATCTTTAACTTTTTGAGAAAGGTGTCGCATCACAGATAAATCGAGTTCATCGATGAAATGATCTGCTATACGTTCTCCCATTAAATCAATAGCTTCTGAATACTGATCTGTCAGCATTTCTATGGCATCGTATGCTTCATCAGCAACTTGACTTGCTACTGTTTTATTTTGATCCCCTGATGTCTGAGAATGGCTGCGGCGCCGGTCTAAAAGACTTTGATACTCAGCAACACTCATTCCCAAATTGTAGAGGTGATGGTGAGCGTGATCCATCAAATCTACTTCACTAGGATAGAAGAAACCGCGAGTGCTGTTGATGCCGTGCAGTTTTGCCCAACGCCGCAGAATAGTCTCATCTTGTAGTTGGTATCGCTCCAACATTTGAGCTGTATTCAGCTCCACTTCTGGCGTAACTTTGAAATCGCTCATCGGTAAATCCTCACTGGTGAATAGATGAATACACTTGAAACTTAAAATCAGTAGTTTGGGCGCAGTCTGAAATGACGATAAATCCTTTGACGGCATTCAGAGAAGTCTTGGGGGCATTTGCTAGCCGTCGATCGAGTCAGAGGATTTCAGGGTAGCGTAGTATTGGGCTTGGTCTCGATCGCATTCGGGAGCAACTGCACAGGGTTAATAATATAGCTGATTTGCTGTTTCAACAACCATTAAAAATAGTAAACTTTGCTTTTTTGGCTTGAATTGTTAGTAATTTTGAGTTATAATACTCACTGTTACCGTGCAATTAGTAATTTTAGTAGTTGCAAGCGAGATTCTTAGTATGCCTGTATACGATTATTTTTGTCCCACAAACAACCAGCAGTTAGAAGTTTCGCACAGCATGAACCTGGAAGTTTCGACTTGGGCCCAACTATGCGAGTTGGCTAAGTGCGAACCCGGGGATACTCCTGGAGATACTCCGGTACGCCGAATGCTGAGCGCTCCGAGGTTGATGAAGCCGACATCCGACACTGATTACAAAAATCAGGGTTTCAGCAAGTATGTGAAGCGAGATGAAGGGGTTTATGAAAATGTCACGGCTAAAGATGGTGAAAGCCGTATTATCAATCGAGAAGGTAAGCCGCTGAAAGACTGAGAATCCACAATCACTAAGTTCGTAGTGAGGACTTCAGTCCTTCTTAAAAGTTCGTAGTGAGGACTTCAGTCCTTCTTAAAAGTTCGTAGTGAGGACTTCAGTCCTTCTTAAAAGTTCGTAGTGAGGACTTCAGTCCTTCTTAATTTTTAAGTTTAGCAGGACTAAAGTCCTTACTACAAACCTGATAAGATTATTTACCAAACCAATCACTCATTTTCTGCTGTGCTTGTGCTTTAGTTTCAGCATTAATGTATACTGAAACAGTCGCTATCGCCGCCAGCAACACCCCCAAATCATCTGTAAATCCGACACCGACTAATATATCTGGAATCGCATCAACCGGAGATATAAAATAGGTCAAAGCTCCCACAACAACGGTTTTAGCCCAAGCCGGTACGTTGGGATTTTGAGCAGTGTAATAAAGCGTCAAAGCTTTTTCAACTACTTCTCGGCCAGCGCTTAAAGCAAATTTTTTAAGTTTTGCCCAAAAACTTTCATCGGAATAATCTGGTTGCGGATTGCTGAGGTTTATGGTGGTTCTTTTGGGGTCGATTAAATCGAGAGGAATGCCCTTATTTTTGAGCTGGGAAACGGCAGTATTAAATGATGCTGATGCTTGATTTTTTTTGGGCGCAGCCTCCTGTATTTGTTTCATGTCTGCGATGAATTCTTGCATGGCTTGAATTTGCAAATCGGAAACTGCGAGCATTTTTTTCGCGGATTGAATCGCCTCGCTTTCTGTGGGATGCAGGGTATTATTTGCCAAAGCAATGCCGATCAAAAAATACATGACTCCCAAGCGCAGCGGTTCTTTTGACTGACTGAGAGTTTGCAAACAGTCGCCCAGAGATGGTGGAGTCGCTGTGTAGGATTGGATTTGAGCCTTGGCTGAATCCGAAAACTTGTCTAAATTTATGGTTTTAAAGAACAAATTTAGTTCGTCAATATCAACAGAACCGTCGGCGGCTGCGATCGCAAATAAAGAACCGTAAAAAGCTAAAAGTTCGGTTTCTGAAGATGTAGCAAAAATATCTTGTTCGGACATGATGCAACTGGGATCGCTCGCGACGATCTCGATCGTACCACAAACCTGACCTCGAATCTTCGCAAAAACCGGCAATAATCTTAAAAGCTAGGACAAAATGGAGAATTTTTGATGAAAGTTGCGATCGTCGGGTGCGGCTATGTGGGTACTGCGACAGCCCGACATTTACGCGGTAAATCTGATTGTACCGTGACGGCGACAACTACGACGGCGAGCCGAGTTAGTGAATTGGAGGGTGTCGCCCAGCGGGTAGTTGTGCTTAAGGGAAATGATGCAGGTGCGATCGCGAGTTTACTGCAAGACCAAGATGCTGTTATGCTGTGCGTCGGTGCTCGAAATGCTGATGCTTATCGAGAAAGTTACTTAGAAACTGTGACAACTTTGGTATCAGTTTTACAGCAGATACCGACAGTCAAGCAGGTGATTTATACGGGTACTTATTCTGTGTACGGCGACTGTCAAGGTAAACTGGTAAACGAAGAATCGCCCGTCGCACCAGCCAATCCCAACGGTGAAATTCTCGCCGAAACCGAACGAGTTTTATTAGCAGCATCGAATCCAAACCTGCAAGTTTGCATTCTCCGTTTGGGTGGCATTTACGGGCTCGGGCGAGAATTAGTTAAAATCTTTGGGCGTTGGGCTGGGACAACTCGTCCGGGCGCCGGGGAAGATGCGACAAATTGGGTACATCGAGATGATATTGTTGGGGGATTGACCTTTGCATTGGACAATAGATTGCAGGGGATTTACAATTTAGTCGGGGATGTGTCGCTATCTAGTAGCGAATTACTCGATCGCATTTTTGAAACTCACAATCTACCGAAAGCTACTTGGGATACATCTGTGAGCAGCGTGCGGCCTTATAATGCGAGGGTATCGAATCAAAAAATTAAGGCGGCTGGCTATCAGTTTATCCATCCTGAAATTAGTGAGTTTTAATTATCTAAATTTAGATCGTGTCCGCCGTTATAAAGTTCGTAGTGAGGACTTTAGTCCTCATAGTTTAAAGAGGACTAAAGTCCTTACTACAAACCTATTTTATCGTGCTACTGACTGCGGACACGATCTTGCCAACTCGCCACAATAAAAGCCAGTTTGTCCGTAATTCCTGATGCTATATTTTCCCTTTAACCCAAGTCCTAAAAGATTTCAGCAAAGCAATTTCTCCTAGAGTTTGAGTGCGAGTGAAAAAAATAGCCATTTCCGCTGCTGATACAAAGGGAAAAGCAATACTAAAGTCGCGCTCAATATATTCTGTTTCTACCAACTGATAAAATTTCAAAACTCGCCCGTTATATAGCCAGAGTTCCGGGACTCCAAGTGCTGAGTAAATGGCAAACTTATTAATTGAACTGCTGGTAATATCTATTTCAATTGCTAAGTCGGGCGGTGGGGCAGTTTCTAAGTCTAGTTCTTGCCTACCTCTAACTGCTGGTTCATTTGGGATATAATAACAGTTATCTGGTTCTATGCCTTTTTTAGCATTTTTGAGTTTGAGAGTAGTTGAGCCAGCACTTTTAATTTCAATGTCGAGTTCTTCTGCTAAAGCAATGATGAAATTACCGAAATTGCTCTTGTAGTTCTCATGTTCAAATAATGGCGCCATAATTTCCAGTCTCCCTTCATCGTAAGCTATGCGATAACCTCGCTTATCGCCTATTTCTTTGAGCAAGGTTTCAAAGGTTGACCAGCTAATATTTTCTAGCAGGGTTCTCTGTTCGGCTAAACTTGAAGTGGTAGCAATCATCTCAAAATCTCCTTGAGCTGAGAAAACTCTGGTTTTATTGTAGCACGGGCAAAGTTAGTTCCCAAAAAGCGTTCTTTTTTGAGCCGCGGATGCACGCGAATGAACGCGGGTTGTATTAAATCTTATTTGATGACACCGCTAATTCTTTCTCTTCTTCCCAAGACAGCGATTTTTGAAGTTCTCCTGATGCTGTAAATGTTTGGGCTGCCAACAGTGCAGTCTCTAAATTCACACACATTTTGGCGGAATAATTGCCTTCTTGTCCGCCGACAACTAGCTTTTCTATTGCATCTGGTTTTGATGGCTCTACTAAATTATAGAAGCTAACGTTATCAAAAGTTATGTTAACAATATATTTGCCGAATTCACCACCACCAATGCTCATATAAGACTCGTCATCTGCACCCAAGGTAACTAAAGTTTTAGTTTTCCCATTCAACTCGCGAATGGCTTGTTCTATTTGATTCCAAGTAGGACTTTTTATTAAATTACCTTCATCCTGGTTGCCAACCCAATTTTCTGCTGACAGGTTTAATACAAACATTATTGCCTCCTTGTATTTGGCGGTTTAATGGTTATTGTCTTACTTCCACTGGGAGTAATAATTTCTAATTCTTCTATATTTAACTGCCAAGCCATAGAGTTTACTCCACCTCTTAAGCCGCAGGCGGCACAAAGTTCACGATCGCAAATCAAACGTGCTTTACCTCCTCTAATTCCCGCATCGGCTGCTTGTTGAAAAGCATCGGCTTCAGCGTGGGTTTTGGTGATAGGATTGACATTAAAGGTTATTTGCCGACGATTGGGGTTGCTGCCAGAGTTGATGCCAAAAAAACTTTTACCCGCTATTTCTACTTTAGCTATGGTTGATTTATCGGTTTCGCTGCCAGCCGGTGGTAAACCTAGGCTTTGTCTATATGCACCTAGTTCATCTAACACACTTTATATTTTTGCCTTTCCTTTGGGTTGACAGCCCAATTTTACCATGTTACGTTCTGGTTTTGGGATTTGGGATTGCGAATCTGAGATTTATCATATTACTAGGGGGTGGGCAAAAGCCCACCTCACCAAATTACCCCATCATCTCACCAAAAAAGTCGATCGTCTCTTTCAACGCTTTGACAAACACATCAATCTCCTCATGGGTATTGTAAAAATACACACTCGCCCGTGCAGTAGATGAAATGTTCAAATAGCGGTGCAAAGCTTGCGTGCAGTGATGCCCGGAACGAATCGCGACCCCCTCCGCATCCAACATGGTGGACAAGTCTTGAGGGTGAAGTTCTCCGGCGCTAAATGATGCTAGCGCTGCCCTACCTTCGCCGTTGCTGTCTGGTTCTGGCCCGTAGATTTTGATCTCGGGAATTTGCCGCAACTGTTGGAAGAGATAAGCCGTCAAGTCGGCTTCGCAAGCGTGAATCCGATCCATGCCTATGTTACTAAGATAGTCGATCGCAGCACCAAGGGCGATCGCCTCACCGATTGCCGGAGTCCCCGCCTCAAACTTGTGCGGCAAATCGGCATAGGTGGAATATTCGAGAAACACATCAGCAATCATCTCGCCGCCGCCGAAAAACGGAGGCATTTCTCTCAGCAAGTTTAGTTTACCGTACAGAAAACCGATACCAGTCGGAGCGCACATTTTGTGGCCGGAAGCAACCAGCCAATCGCAATCCATTGCTTGCACGTCTACTACCATGTGCGGCACGCTTTGGCAAGCATCAATTAAAACTTTGGCGCCGAAACTGTGGGCAATTTTGCATATTTCTTTGACTGGATTGATGCAGCCTAAAGTATTGGAAACGTGAACCACAGATACCAACTTAGTTTTGTGGGAAACCAGCGTTTTAAACTGTTCCAAATCAAACTCGTAAGTTGCAGTCAACTCTACAAACTTTAACACCGCACCAGTTTTTTGAGCAATCATTTGCCAGGGAACGAGATTGCTGTGGTGTTCCATCACCGACAGGATAATTTCATCTCCCGCTTGCAGATTGCTTAAACCCCAAGAATAAGCAACTAAATTAATTGCTTCCGTGGCGTTGCGAGTGTAAACAATTTCTTGTCGCGATGCTGCATTGATAAATGCTGCAACTTTGTCTCTCGCACCTTCGTAAGCATCAGTTGCTTTGGCGCTGAGAGTGTGGGCGCCGCGGTGGACGTTGGCATTGTATTGTTCGTAGTAATCGCGCCAAGCGTTGAGTACAGCTAGGGGTTTTTGGGAAGTCGCTGCGTTGTCTAAATAAATTAGCGGTTTACCGTTGACTTTTTGCGTCAAAATGGGGAAGTCGGCGCGAACTTTTGAGGCTAGAGTTTTTTCTTGAATAAGTGTCATATTTTCTGAGTTAACAATGAGAAGTTATTTTTTTGCAAGATTAGGGCGCAATTCCATTTTAAACGATTTTTTGCATCAATAGGTACGTTGTTGGGCTTTAGCCCTTTTTATATATGTCTAAAGAGGGCTAAAGCCCAACAACGTACTTTAATTAATTCCGCTTTTTGGCTGCGGACTGAAGTCCGCACTACAAACGAATCTTACTGCGGTTAATTGATCGGACACGGCTTTGAGGGGGAAAAGTCAATTTGGATTTTGGGATTTGAAAATCCAAAAGCCTTTCGAGTCTAACTAGAGCTTTTCTCTAAAAGATGAGGTATGACTGACAGCTTATATAATACACTAAGAGGGCTAAAGCCCAACAACGTACCTCACCTATCTGAGAAGGGCTATAATCTTGATAAATCAAGACACCACCTACAAAATTTGACTAATCTTTCACTGGCCGCATTGTCGGGAACATTACGGCATCTCGGATGCTTTGAGTGTTAGTTAAAAGCATCACCAATCTGTCTACGCCGATGCCCATTCCCGCACAATTCGGCATTCCCAAAGATAGCGCTTGGATGAAGTCTTCATCCATGGGATGCGCTTCGTCGTCGCCTGCATTTTTCTGCGCTAGCTGTTCTTCAAAGCGCTTTCTTTGCTCTTTCGGATCGTTCAATTCTGAGAATCCATTTGAGTATTCTGTGCCATTAATAAATAGCTCGAAACGTTCGACAAATCCCGGTTTGCTGCGGTGTCCTTTGGCTAAGGGACTGACTTCGACGGGATAGTCGATGATGAATGTCGGTTGAATTAGTTTGGGAACAACTAATTTGTCAAAAACTGCGTACAAGACGTAGCCTAAACTTTGTTGTTCTAACTTTGACAGATGCAGTTCTAGCTTGCTTGCAGAGCCGATCGCACTTTCCAAGTCCAAACTGTCAAAATCCAGCCCAAACTCGTCTCTGACAGCTTCCACCATCGTTTTAACTTGCCAGTGTTTGCCGCTAAAACCGGGATATTTGTCGCTGTAGTCGAACTTGCGCTCTAAACTGATGGTTTCTCCCTGATTTTCAATTTCCACGACATCTCCAAAGACAGCCGCCGCCGCAAAACACATCACATCTTCGACAACTGTTAAAATGTCGAATACATCTGCATAGGCTTGGTAAACTTCTAAGGAGGTAAACTCGGGATTGTGAGTGCTGTCAATACCCTCATTTCTAAAGGCTTTTCCTAGTTCAAATACTCGCTCAAAACCGCCGCAAATAGCTCTTTTTAAGAACAATTCCGGTGCCACTCGCAAATATAAATCTACTTCCAAAGCATTGTGGTGCGTCATGAACGGCTTAGCAGCAGCACCGCCGTAAATAGCTTGCAGCGTTGGCGTTTCTATCTCGTAAAAATCTGCTTTCCAGAGATAGGAACGGATACTTTGTACGATGCGGCTACGCACCATGAAACGGTTGAGCGCATCTTGGTTGCTAGCCAAATCCATTTCGCGGTGGCGGCGGCAAACTTCGGGGTCGTTAATGCCGTAATAAGCATCGGGAAATTGGATTGTAGCTTTTGATAAAAGGGTGAATTCCCGCACTAAAATAGAAAGTTCTCCCCGAGGCGTGCGGCAGCCAATACCTTGGACGCCGACAAAATCGCCGATATCAAGCAATTTTTTAATTTGTTCAAAGCTCAAACCGACTTCACCGGTGACGATTGCTTTCTCGATTTTGAGTTGAATTTTGTCTGTGGCGTCTTTTAAATCGATGAAACCAATTTTGCCGCTGTCTCGCTTGGAAATAATCCGGCCTGCTAATCGCAGGGAAATTTCTTCGGGATCGCTTTCTCCGTTGGCGAGTTCTTTTCCCGGCTGACTAAATATTTCGCGAACTTGTTGGGCTGTGTGCGATCGCGCGTAGGATTGGCTAGGATACGGTTCTATGCCTTGCGATCGCAGTTCTTCTACTTTTTGACTGCGGACTTCGGCTTCACTCAGAGTCATTACTTATTGCCTGATTAAAATTACCAATATCTTACATTTTGCACTATTCTCGTGCTGGCGCTCCGGGCGGGCTCGCCTGCTCACCCCACCAGAAAATTCACTCTTTGTGGGACAAGCATCTTGCCTGTTCCTGACCAAGCTGCAAAATGTGAGAAACACTAGACTTTATCATAACCGCGCCACACAGATGAATTTTTCAAACAACTAAGATACACTTGCGATCGTCCGGTATGCCTTGACTTTTGACTAAAATCGGGTAGCTGCCAACTGACAACTGCCAGCCCACCCAGAAATATCTCCGATCGCAAATTGTTCTAGACACCACAAAGTGGCCGAAACTTTAAACAATTAATACCCGTAAAAAAAAAATGCAACCGCAGGCCAGTGCCTCAAACCCATACCCAGTAAATCATTCCCAATCTAAAATCTAAAATCTAAAATCTAAAATGATATAAGTTGTCTGTCGATCGCAAGTGGTGAGATGATATGTAGTGCAGCCTCACGGCAGTTCCACAGAAACTGAACAGCAGAGACGCGGGCGATCGAACTCGACTCATCGCACCTCTGCCACAATCGACCACACATATCATGTCCGGTCGATCGATCGTACTATTTGGGTCGGGGCGGGTTTACTAAAACTCTGGTTTTCATTGGGGATTATTGGTGAACCCGCCCCTACAAGAATTACGATCGATTGACCCGATATGATATCACACACACTCTCTCTTAACATATAAAAACCAGAATTATGGCTGTTGCAACTCAATCACTCGAAGAACTCTGCATCAACTCTATCCGCTTTCTCGCCATCGATGCGGTAGAAAAAGCAAAATCAGGACACCCGGGACTGCCGATGGGCGCTGCTCCTATGGCCTTCGTGCTGTGGGATCGGTTTATGCGGTTCAACCCCAAAAACCCCAAGTGGTTCAATCGCGATCGCTTCGTCCTCTCCGCCGGACACGGCTGTATGCTACAGTACGCCCTCATGCACTTGACCGGCTACGATAGCGTCAGCCTCGACGACATCAAGCAATTCCGTCAGTGGGAATCCAAAACCCCCGGACACCCAGAAAACTTTGTCACCGAAGGCGTAGAAGTTACTACAGGCCCTCTGGGACAAGGCATTGCTAACGCCGTCGGTTTGGCAATGGCAGAAGCTCACCTCGCTGCCAAGTTTAACAAGCCCGGTAACACCATTGTTGACCACTACACCTATGTCATCATGGGTGACGGCTGCCACATGGAAGGCATTTCCGGCGAAGCTTGTTCCTTGGCTGGACACCTCGGACTCGGCAAATTAATTGCCCTGTACGATGACAATCACATTTCCATTGAAGGCGACACTAGCTTGGCCTTTACTGAAGATGTCGGCAAGCGTTTTGAAGCTTACAACTGGCACGTTATTACAGTAGACAATACTGCTCTAGACAACGATACTAACCTAGAAGCAGTTCACAAAGCTATTGAAGAAGCGAAAAAAGTCACGGACAAACCGTCCATGATTAAAGTCCGCACCATCATTGGTTACGGTTCTCCCAACAAGCGCAATTCTTACAGTTCTCACGGTGCTGCTTTGGGTACCGATGAAGTGAAAGCAACTCGCGATTTCTTGAAGTGGGAATACGCACCGTTTGAAATTCCTAGCGATGCTTTGTCACACTTCCGCAAAGCAGTTGAACGCGGCGCTCAATCTGAGCAAGAATGGAATCAAGCTTTTGCTGATTATAAAGCAAAATATCCCGCAGAAGCAGCGGAATATGAGCGCACCGTTGCTGGCACACTTCCCGAAGGTTGGGATAAAGTTCTCCCGACTTACAAGCCGGAAGATAAGGCAGATTCCAGCCGGAATCATTCTGGAAAATGTTTGAATGCTTTGGCTGCTGTCCTACCTGAATTGATCGGCGGTTCCGCTGACTTGGCATCTTCTAACATGACTTTGCTCAAGGGTGAAAAAGATTTCCAAAAAGGTCAATACGAAGGACGCAATCTGCGGTTTGGTGTGCGGGAACACGCTATGGGCGCGATCGCCAATGGTATGCTCCTCCACGGTGGTTTGCTTCCTTACTGCGCCACATTCTTAGTATTTGCCGACTATATGCGCGGCGCAATTCGCCTCTCTGCACTCTCCGAAGCCGGAGTCATCTACGTCATGACTCACGACTCCGTAGCCTTGGGCGAAGACGGCCCCACCCACCAACCAGTCGAAACCATCGCTTCCCTGCGCGCCATCCCCAATTTATTGGTAATGCGCCCAGCCGACGGAAACGAAACATCCGGTGCTTACAAGGTGGCAGTTGAAAGCCCCAAACGCCCCACTTTGATGGCTTTGTCTCGTCAAAACTTGCCCAATTTGGCCGGAAGCTCGATCGAAGGAACAGCCAAAGGCGCTTACACTTTGTCAGACGACGGCGGTACTCCCGACATCATTTTGATCGGCACCGGTGGCGAAACATACCTCTGCGTTGATGCCGCTGAAAAATTGCGCGCCGCCGGCAATAAAGTCCGCGTCGTTTCGATGCCTTGCTGGGAATTGTTCGACTTGCAAGATGCCGCTTACCGCGAATCTGTACTACCAAAAGCTGTTACCAAACGGTTAGCAGTTGAAGCAGCTTCTAGCTTCGGCTGGGGACGTTATTTGGGTTCCGAAGGCGACAGCATCAGCATCGACACCTTCGGCGCTTCTGCACCAGGCCCCGTTGCTCTAGAAAAGTTTGGCTACACCGTTGATAATGTCGTAGCTAAGGCTAAAGCGCTGTTGGGTTAATCAATAGCAGCAGCATAATTTTGGATGGGGCGGGCTTGGGGCTCGCCCCTTTTTTTATGGGTGAAGGAAGAAGGAAGACGGAAGAAGGAAGACGGAAGAAGGAAGAAGGAAGACGGAAAAAGATAAAACTTCAACCCGCGGAGGCGGGTTTTGTTTGTGTAGCCGCGAATGACCTTCGCCCGGTCTTCTGTAGATTTTTGAATTTTGAGATAACTTATAAGTTATTGGGTTAAATTTTCCATTCCCCATTACCCATTCCCAATTACCAATTACCAATTCCCAATTCCCAATTCCCGATTCCCCATTACCCATTTCTTTATCATGTGGACTGTTTTAAATAACCTCTTATTCATCGGGAATTACATTCCTCACGGCCACTGTTACCTTTGGCAGCGAGAGCTTGTCGCGCTGCATATAGTGTCAGACTCGATAATTGCCCTGGCATACTATTCAATACCCCTATCCCTAATTTATTTTATCAGTCAGCGAAAAGACTTGCCATTTCGCAACATTTTTTGGCTGTTTGCCGCCTTTATTATCTCCTGCGGTACTACTCATGTAATGGAAGTTTGGACGCTTTGGCATCCTGTTTATTGGGTTTCTGGCTGTCTAAAAATGATTACCGCCGCGATTTCTGCTTACACGGCTTTTGCATTAATTCCTTTAGTTCCCCAAGCATTAACTCTCCTGAGTCCAACTCAATTAGGGATGATCGATCGCATACTGCAACAAGAAATCATCGAACGCCGAGAAACAGAAGCTCGCTATCAAACCTTAACTGAAGCTTCGCCGGTGGGAATATTTTATGCAGACGCTATAGGAGATTGCTTGTATGTCAACGAGCGCTGGTGTCAAATTTCGGGAATGGGCTGCGATGAAGCTTTGGGTAAAGGGTGGTTCCAAGGCATTCATCCAGACGACCGCCAGCGGGTTTTTGACCAATGGTACAGCGCCGCTGCCGAGAAATTGCCGTTTAAATCTGAGTACCGCTTTCAAGGCATCGATCGCACTAAAATCAGTTGGGTATTCGGTCAAGCTGTCGGTCAAGTCGGAGAAAATGGGAAGGTTAAAAGTTATGTTGCTACTATTACTGATATTACAGAACGCAAGCAGGTAGAAGAAGAAAATCGACTGCTCAATGAAACTCTGGAGCGTCGAGTAGTCGCTCGCACTGCTCAAATTGAAATTTACAACCACAAATTGCAAAAAGAAATCGCCTACAGACAAAAAATTGCGTTCACTTTGTTAGAATTGACGCAACTGCAAAATGCAATTCTTAATAGCCCTAACTACACAATTATTTCTACCGAACCAGACGGTACGATTAAAACATTTAATCTGGCAGCCCAGAAACTTTTAGGCTATTCCTCCGAAGAAGTGGTGGGAAAATTTACGCTAGCAATCATTCACGATCCTGTGGAGGTCGGTAAAAGAGCAGAAATTCTTTCTCAAGAATTGGGAGTAAAAATAGAGCCGGAGTTTGAGGTTTTTGTTGCCTGGGCGCGTCGGGGAATAGCTGACGAAAATGAATGGAGTTACATTCGCAAAGATGGTTCGCGGTTTCCGGTACTGCTGTCTGTGACTGCCTTATTTGACAACAACGGAAATATTAACGGTTTTTTGGGTATCGGTCAGGATATTAGCGATCGCAAACAAGCTGAAAAAGATTTCCGCGACCTCACCATTGCCCTGCAAAATGCCGTGGAAGGCATTTCGCGACTGGACATTGAGGGACGCTACGTCAATGCTAACCGAGCTTACGCTCATACCTGCGGTTACGAACCCGAAGAAATGGTCGGTATGGAATGGATACTCACCGTACATCCTGATGATATTGAGATGCTAATCTCAGCTTATGAGGAGATGCTAATTTCTGGCAAAGTAGACGTGGAAGCTAGAGGAGTCCGGAAAAATGGAACGTTTTTTTACAAGCAAATAACTCTGGTAAAAGCTTGCGACGCCCAAGGGACATTTAACGGTCACCACTGTTTCATGAAAGATATCACCGATCGCAAACTAACTGAAAGAGCCTTGCAGGAAAGCGAATTCAAGTACAGACAAATAGTTGAATTAGCAGAAGAAGGTATTTGGGTAATTGACAGCAATTCCCTCACGACTTATGTCAATCACGCAATGGCACGAATGCTTGGCTATAGTGAAGTAGAAATGTTAGGTAGACCGCTTTTGGATTTCACGGACGAACCGGAAAGAACATCAAATCTCTATCCTGTGGATTGGCGCCAGCAAGCTATTGGTGAAAAACGTGAAGTACAACTAAAAACTAAGGAGGGTAAAGATGTTTGGACTTATATTTCTACCAGTCCAGTATTCGACAATCTGGGGAATATGCTGTCTTGTTGTGCGTTGGTTTACAACATTACAGGCCGCAAAGAAGCAGAGGAGCAAATGCTGCAACTTACAGAAGATTTGAAGCGTTCTAACGAGGAACTAGAACAATTTGCTTATGTGGCTTCCCACGATTTGCAAGAACCGCTCCGAGCCGTTACCAGTTACACTCAATTACTCGCCCAGCGCTATCAAGAAAATTTGGACGATCGCGCCGATAAGTATATTAATTATATTGTTGACGGCGCGACCAGAATGCAACAATTGATTAATGATTTGTTGGCGTATTCGCGACTGGGAACGAGGGGTCAGGAGTTTGAGCCAGCCGACTGCAATGCTGCTGTCAAGCAAAGTTTGTGCAATTTGCAAATTGCGATCGCCGAAACAAAAGCTGTCATCACCTGCGACGCGATGCCAACGGTGATGGCAGATGAATCTCAACTGGTGCAATTATTCCAAAATTTGATCGCCAACGGCATCAAATTTTGCCGCGAAGACATCCCGTTCATTCAGATCGCTGCCCAAAGGCAAGAGGGCGAATGGCTGTTCAGCGTCCGCGATCGGGGCATTGGCATCGCTCCTGAGTATGCCGATCGCATTTTTATCATTTTTCAACGCCTGCACGGACGCCGCGAATATTCCGGTACTGGCATAGGTTTGGCGATGTGCAAGCGCATTGTGGAACGCCATGGCGGGCGGATATGGGTGGAATCTCAGGAGGGAAAAGGAGCGACTTTTTACTTCACTATTCCTATAATTAATAGCTGAAGGGTCAAAGTTCAATTTTTTTTCCTCTAATCAAAAGGATACGCCAGTTATGAGCGATCGAAGCACTGTTAGACCCGTTGAGATTCTGCTGATTGAGGATTCGCCCAGCGACGCCGATTTGGCAATAGAAGCCTTCGGTCAGGGTAAAATATTGAATAACTTACATTTTGTGGAGGATGGAGTTGAAGCAATCAAGTTTTTACGCAAAACAGCACCCTATCTGGGCGTACCCCGTCCTGATTTAATTTTGCTGGATTTGAATCTGCCCAAAAAAAGTGGCGTTGAAGTGCTAGAAGAAATTAAAACTGACCCTAATTTAAAATTAATTCCTGTAGTGATTCTCACCACTTCAGCAGCTCCGGAGGATATTGCCAAGTCCTACTCGCTCCACGCCAACTGTTACATAACTAAGCCTGTAGACTTCGTACAATTTACTAAAGTAGTCAGGTTAATTGAGGAATTCTGGCTCGCAGTCGTCAAACTTCCTCTAAATTAAACAACAGATACTTTGCTGATGGCCAATAGAAAATTTTTTCAACTTTTTGAAATTCGGTATAGGAGGATTCACCCAGCAGTCCTGATATCGGTAAAAAATGCAAATGTAGGCTAACTGCAAACCCCAGAGCCATTTCTCATGCCAGAATCGCAAATAGTATCACTTGGCTAGAAAAAGTCTGGCAAAAAGCATTTTTTTCACAAGTGGCATAAGAGTGGAAGATGGAGTTTGATACTCCCCATGCCTAAAGGCGAGGGGATTCTTGAAGAAACCATAATCGGATCTACAAAGGCGCTATCAATTCGCCGCTACTCGCTCAACTTGAATTTCTTCAAGCATTGCGTATACTTTAGTTTTTTTTGCTTTCAGAGTCCATCACTAGCCAAAAGTTACGGTACGCTCAACAACCAGCCTTTTGTTTGCCCTTTAACTATTCCGAATCAAGTCGGATATGTCCGTTGCCGGGATTGCACCGTACTAGGTTGTTTCAACACGTAGATGGTTATTCCTACTCAATCTTCTTAATCATAACATCAATTTTCGATATGTTTCATTGATCGATAGTTCGGACAGTTTTTTAACGACTCTGTAAGCGTTACAGACTAAGCCCTGGCATTTTTAATGATTTTTTGAAACGAGCGGGCTAGACTTAAAGATTGAAAAAATAGTCAGCCCTATAGCCATCAAGGGTTTGAGATACTCGATCAGATCTAAAACTGTCCTTCGTATTGATTGATGTATGTAAAGAAATATTGAAGGCGGTTGAAACCGCTACCGACTTGGATCCGTGTCGTTAGCCCGGGGCTTGCGTTTCGCTCTTCGGTCAGCAAGGATTTTTTTCCAGCCAGAAAGTTTGTAGTGGGCGTACCCCGTCTTGATTGCATTATGCTTGACTTGAATTTGGCTAAATAAAGTGGTTTGGAAGTGTTACCAAATAATAATTTTCAAGTTGCAAATGGCAGGGTCAAGAAAAAAAGTTTAAGCTGAGATTGATACGCCGTGAAAATGTTACAGCCAAAAACCTCTAAGCTATGTGGATTAAGATTCTGTTAATAGAAGACAATCCCGCTGATGCTGATTTGCTTGCAGAACTTTTAGAAGTATCTGGGGGCGTTCAGTGGGAACTCGTGTCTGTTGAGTTCCTGCATGAGGCGATCGCCCAACTGTCCAAACAACACTTTGATATAGTATTGCTCGACCTTTCTTTACCCGACAGCCGCGGTTTGGAAACCCTAACTCGCCTGCGAGAAGTTGCTCCCGATACAGCAATGGTGGTAATGACAGGCTTGGACGATGAGGCGATCGCCCTAGAATCAGTTCGCTTGGGAGCTCAAGATTACATTGTTAAAGGTCAAATTACTACTCCATTATTAGTGCGGACTATCCGCTACGCGATCGAACGATCGCAAACATTCCAAATGCTGCGGGAAAGCGAGCGGCGTTTTCGGGCGATTTTTGACTCTTCCTTTCAACTCACCAAGCTGCTGACTCCCGAAGGAGTCGTGCTGGAAGTCAACGAGACAGCCCTCGATTTTGCCGGAGTGCGATCGCAAGATATAGTCGGCCGCCCGATTTGGCAAATGGTGATTTGGCCTCAAACCCGAAATTTTTCCGAACAACTGCAATTTGCGATCGCCAAAGCCAGCCGCGGCGAGTTTTTCCGCAGCGAAATCGACTTGGTAGGCAAAAACGGCCAAATTGTCACAGTTGATTTCTCACTCAAACCTGTTAAAAATGAGACAGGACAAGTTTTGCTGCTGATTGCTGAAGCCCGCGACATTAGCGATCGCAAACGCGCAGAAGCTGAAATTCTCAAAGCCCTCGCACGAGAAAAAGAACTTTCCGAACTGCGAGCCAAATTTGTCACCATGGTTTCCCACGAATTCCGCACCCCCCTGACAACCATCCAATTTTCCGCTGGATTGCTCCAAGATTACAGCGCTAAGTGGTCAGAAGAAAAAAAATCTACTCATTTTGTGCGGATTCAACTAGCCATCAAACGCATGACAGAGTTATTAGAAGATATCCTCGTAATTGGCAAAATAGAAGCAAACACCTTACCATTTCAACCGATTTCCTTAAACCTCGAAAAATTTTGCCGTCAACTCGTAGAAGAACAGCAGCTCAACGATAGCAACCAACATCCGATCGCCTTTATACATGAAGGCGGCAACTGCGACGCTCAAATGGATGAAAAACTGCTGCGGCAAATGTTGGGAAACGTCCTCTCAAATGCCATCAAATATTCCCCCGCCGGCAGTTCAGTTTCCTTGAGACTAAATTGTCAAAACGGCAAAGCTGTTTTCCAGGTTCAAGACCAGGGCATCGGGATTCCCCAAACCGATATAGAGCGGATCTTAGAAACTTTTTACCGAGCTACAAATGTCGGCACTATTTCAGGAACAGGTCTCGGTTTAGCAATTGTGAAAAGAGCCGTGGAACTTCACGGCGGCAAACTGGCGATCGAGAGTCAAGAAGGAAAAAGCACAACTTTCACTATTACCTTACCTTTAATTTGTGCTAGCCAATAAGCTGCTGCGCCAGAGAGAGAGAGTGCGAGAGGGGAAGACGAGTTGATTAATGTTAATAGTTCATTCAAATATATAGCGGTTCTCATAAAGACGAGGTATGTCACATTCTGCTACGATCGTCGGATTGATAACACACACGCGCCCAGAGCCTCTTTACCGGAGTTTAACCTCAGAAAGCTTGGAAGCATCTCAGTTTTGGAAAAAGCATTTTTTTTACAGTGCGAGCGTCCCCGCTCGCGTGCTTTATAAAGCACGCGAGCTCCCGACACCACTACAAATACAAAACTGAGATGCTCCCGAAAGCTTATAGGAAAGAAACTATCGATTACCAATTACCCATTAGCCATTACCAGACATACATCATTTTTGGGAGAAAGGTTATACAATTTAAATGCAGTACAGATTCAGGGTGCATCTAGCGCAAGGCGAATATATTCGTAGGGGCGAAGCATGACCGCAGTCAATATGAGATGATAACTAATAACTTATATGCGGTCATGCTTCGCCCTCTTCCTTGCGCCAGATGCACCCCAGCTTCACGACTAAATTATCAACTATAAGCATCCGCCACTTAACGCTCAGTTAACAACACAAACAAACAAATTTGTCAAGTATCCTCACACAGATCTTTTGCAACAACTACTAACGAAAAGGAGCAATAACCGTGGCAAAGATTTTAGTAATAGAAGACGAAGAATCGATTAGAGAAAACATTTTAGAGTTACTGGAAGCCGAGAATTTTGAAGGCATTGGAGCGAACGACGGTAAAGTCGGTATCAAATTGGCGATCGCACAAATCCCCGATTTAATTTTGTGCGACATGATGATGCCGGAAATTGACGGTCACGGCGTCCTCAAAGCTTTGCGTTCCGACCCCATAACTGCCACAATTCCGTTTATTTTCCTCACAGCCAAAGCCGATAAAAGTGACATTCGCACTGGCATGGAAATGGGAGCAGACGATTACATTACTAAACCTTGTACGCCACAAGAACTGCTAAAAGCAATTGCTATTCGACTTGATAAACAGAAAACAATTAGCAAGCAATCTCAAAAAACCCTAGACGAATTACGCATTAATATTAGTATGTCGCTCCCCCACGAATTGCGGACTCCTTTGAATGCTATTCTGGGCTTTTCCGAGTTAATTTTGTCAGAATATCAGGTGTTCGAGGATTCAGACATCTTAGAAATGATCGGTCAAATTAACACTTCAGGTCATCGCTTATATCGGCTGATTCAGAACTTTTTGCTGTATGCAGAACTTGAGATAGCAGGCACAAATCCCGAACTGCTAAAAGAAATGCGCTGTAGCCAATTTAGCTGCGTACAATCTTTGCTCACTCAAAAAGCGCTCCAGCAAGCGAAACAGGTGAATAGAACAGATGATTTAAAATTAAATTTGCAGGATGCGTCGGTAGCTATTGATTCTATGAGACTTACAAAAATTGTTGAGGAACTGCTGGACAATGCCTTCAAATTTTCTTTAGAAGGAACGCCAGTTTTATTAAGCACTTTCGTGGAAAATGAGACTTTTATTCTGTCTGTCAAAGACCAAGGCCGCGGCATGACTCCCGATCAGATTGCACAGCTAGAAGCTTACAGGCAGTTCGATCGCAAACTTTACCAACAACCAGGTTTGGGATTGGGCTTGGCCATTGTTCAACGCCTAGCAGAATTGCACGGAGGAAAATTTAAAATAGAAAGTTTGCCACAGCAAGAAACAATAGTTTCCGTTTCCCTGCCAATCTAAACAATTTTAGATTTTAGATTTTATATTTTAGATTTTAGACTTGGGGATGATTTACTAAATCGGGGTTGGGATCTTCCCTAAAGTTACATTATTTTGGGAAAAAGTAAACCAGAATTATGGTATTCTAGATTAAAATTGCATATTTAAATCTAGAATACCCATCTCCCCCTCTCCCGGGAGCATCTCAGTTTTGTATTTATAGTGCGAGCACGCAAGAGCTCGCGTATTGTACAATACGCGAACTCTTGCGTGCTCGCACTCAAAGAAAAAATGCTTTTTATAAAAATGATATGCTCCCCATTCTTCCCCTCTCCCCCTCTCGAACATAACAGACAATCTCTCGGGCAAACAAAGCTTATGCAGGAGCGATCGCCCGTTTCACACATCGGTGCATATAAATTTGAGCTACCTTATCCCCAGGATTGACTTGCAAGCACGCCGAAAACAATCTTGTAGCTTCGAGAAATTTGTCACTATTGTAGAAAACCAAACCTTGCTCAAACATTGTCTTTGTATCTAACTTTTTCTGCCGCAACTCGGGCGGATCGGCCGTAAATATTTCATAAACCGTTACCATGCGCGATTTGCCTTTGACTGTAACGCGATCGATCAACCTAAAATCATAAACATCATTTAACTGTACAAAAGTATTGTGAGTAATTAACATCGAAACTCCATACTCTTTCGTCAAACTTTCCACGCGAGAAGCTAAATTAACCGCATCGCTAATCACCGTGCTATCCATCCGATTTTGCCCCCCCACCGTGCCTAACATCAAAGAACCCGTATTGATGCCAATGCCAATTTGTAGCGGCGCGCGATCGGGCCGACTGCGACTCATATTATACTCGTTAAGCTGCTGTAGCATGGCAATTCCAGCTTTCACCGCATCGTCCGCACTGCCATTAAACAGCGCCATAATTGCATCGCCAATGTATTTATCAATAAACCCAAAATTTTCAGTAATTGCAGGCTCCATCCGCGACAAATAAGCATTAATAAATTGAAAATTTTCTTCAGGACTCATCTGTTCTGAAAGAGCCGTGAAATTCCGAATATCTGAAAACAACACCGACATTTCTTTCTGCACCTGATCGCCTAATTTTACATCCAGAATACTTTCATATCCCAGAAAGTGTAGAAATTGGTGCGGCACAAACCGCCCGTAAGCATCTGTTAATTTTTCTTCCGCTGCTAAAGCCTTTTGCAGCTCATCTGTGAAGTTGCGGCGCTCGGTTTCTACCTCTTGACGCTCTGTGATATCTTGAAAAACTGCGATCGCGTAAACAATGTTTTTCCGTTCGTCGTAGATTGGAGTCGCCCAAATCTCGATCGGCACAATCCTCTCCGGGCGGTGAATTTCTGCATCATCAGAGTGCACCACTTCCCCCCCCAGCGCCCGCACAATCGGTTGTCTCTCGCTTGGATACAGCTCATTAGTTCCGGCGCAGTAAGTTTGATAAACTTCCGGCAAAGTGCTAGGAATAACATCAGAAACCAAGCCTTTGCCAAGTATTTTCTCAGCCCAAGAATTCATGTAACAAGGTTTCCCAATACCATCAACCACAAATATACCCACCGGCACCGCTTCCAGCAATTGAGTCAGCCGATTTTCGCTTTCTAACAGTGCTTCATTGAACTTTTCTTCAGCTATCAAAGCTTTTTCCAAATCATTCGTAAACTTCAGGCGTTCCGCATCTACAAGTCTTCGCAAAGTAATATCCTCAGCAAAACCCTGGTAGTAAAGCAGTTCACCCCTAGCATCAAAAACAGTACGTGCATCCTCAGAAATCCAGATAATACTGCCATCTCGGCGGTAAACTTCCGACTCAAACTCAGACACAGTACCGTACTGTTCCATCAACGCAAAAAACTCTTGACGGCGGTGCGGTTGCACGTACAATTGCCGCTGAATCTCATTAACACTTGCCATCAATTCTTCAGGGGAATCATAGCCGTAAATTTGAGCGAGAGCAGGATTAGCGCTAATCAAAGTTCCGTCAGGTGCAGTCTGAAAAATACCTTCGAGAGCATTTTCAAATATCCGGCGATACTTCTCTTCAGCTTGCACCAGCGCTGCTTCAGCTTGCTTGCGTTCCGTAATATCAGTAAAAGCAATAATCCCGTAGCAAATATCCCCGAGAGAATCATAAATAGGAGTCGCCCAACTCTCCACCGGAATAACCTTATTACCAGTCCGAATTTCCACACCCTCAGTCCGCACACTTTCGCCCCGCAGCGCCTGCATAATTGGCAATTCTTCCACAGGACATCTCTGATTAGTTCCGGCTTTATAGAATTGATAAATTGCTGCTTTCTGCTCCGAATTAATATGGGGTACAGTGCCTTTCCCAAATACATCCCGCGCCTTTTGATTAGCATAAAAAGATTGACCGTTCGCATCAAGCACGCACACGCCCAACGGCATCGCTTCCAGGTATTGCGTCAACCGACTTTCGTTTTCGTGGAGTTTAGCAATCAGCATCGCCTGCTTGCGGTTTAATCTTGCCAACTCCTGATTCATTTCCTGAAGTTCTATTTGTTTTTCAGCTAATTGTTTATCTTGAAAATATCTGTAGATTGCCTCAGTAACAGTTAATTTTAAATCATCGGTTTGCCAAGGCTTAGGTATGTATCGGTACAATTTAGCATAATTAATAGCATTGGCTACCGCCTCCAAATTAGCCTGCCCCGTCAGCATAATCTTGAGAGTTCTCGGCGAGATGGCATGAACGCTTCTCAATAGCTCGTCTCCTTTCATATTCGGCATGATATGATCGGAAATAATCAAAGGAACTTCATACTGTTCTGCTAAAAGTTCAGACAGCAATTCCAAAGCTTCTTCGCCGCTTTGGGCAGTTTCAATTAAATATTTATCTTCAAAGGCTTTTAGCAGGTCTATTTCCAGACTATCGAGTATAGTCTGCTCATCATCCACACAAATAATCACAGGTTTTTTCATAACTTTGCTAGACCAGACTTAATCGCTTCAATTAATTCTTGATTTTGCCAAGGTTTTTGTATAAAAGCATGAAGATTGGCTTGAGATTTTGTGCGTTCAATTGCTTCTTTGTCCGCTTGTCCTGTCAGCATAACTGTCACAATCTGCGGATATTTTTGATGAATTTTAATCAGCAACTCATCTCCTTTCATTCCAGGCATCAACCAATCAGAGACAATAACTAGAATGTTAACCTCATCTTCACACAGCTCTTCAATAATCTCCAGTGCTTCGGCAGCACTTTCAGCAAATTCGCAAAGATATTTACCCTTAAATGCCTGTTGCAGTTCAATTTCCAGACTTTCCAACACCGCTACTTCATCGTCAACACACAAAATTGCTGGTTTAGACATCGCTAGTTTCCTCCTTTCGTCTGGCAGGGTGAACCCGGATGGGCAGCACGCCGTTTTCCAAATTCTACATTCCGCGCGCCTAGACTGCAAATTTTTAGCCCCAGATTTCAGTCTGGTGTTTTACCTACTCAATTAAATTAATCGGCAAAGACACTGTAAATGCAGTTTGACCGGGCACTGACTCCACATCAATTGTACCCTGATGTTTTTTAATGATTTTTTTGACAATATCCAATCCTAATCCGCTGCCTTCTCCCGCTGGTTTGGTCGTAAAAAACGGCTCAAAAATTTTCGGCAAAATCTCCGGTGAAATTCCAGCGCCACTGTCGGTAATTTTTACGGCAAAGTTGGTATCTTGCTGCAAGGCGTCAATTGTTAAAGTTCCTTGATTGTCCATCGCTTGTAAGGCATTGTGAATTAAATTTGTCCAAACTTGATTGAGTTCGTCTGGATAACACAATACCGGAGGCAATTGAGCTTGATAGTTTCTGACGATTTCTACACCTTGTTTTAGCTGGTTCTGATAAAGAGTTAATACAGTTTCAATTCCATCAGTGATATTCACTTCTAGTTTATCCCCATGCACATCGTAACGCGCATAATTTTTGAGAGCAAAAACGACTTTTGCAGCGCGTTCTGTAGCGGTAGCGATGGTTCTGGCGCTTTTTTGAATACTAGCAAAATCGTAGGCGGTTTTGATAATATTTTCGCTGTCAGGGTCTTTGAGCAACGGCACGAATTCTTGCACATTTCCTTGCAATCCGATATTGACTAAAATGCTAGCAAGGCTGTCAGCATTATCAATCCCTTCCGCATCTAGTTGCTGCTTCACGCCTCTTTTAAATTCCCGTTTTTCTCGCGTAGATAAAGAGTAAGTTTGTTGGCGGGAACTGTACATTAAACTCAAAAAATCATGCTGGCGTTCGGCAGACAGTTCTTTAAAAAAAACTGGCAAACTGTCGAGATTGTTATCCAAAAAGCCGGTAATATTCCCAATAGACGATCGAATCGCCCCTAGCGGCGTATTAATTTCGTGAGCAATGCCTGCAATCAGTTGCCCTAAGGCAGCCATTTTTTCCGATTGAACTAATTGCTCCTGAGTTGCTTGCAGTTGCTCTAAAGTGATTGTCAGTTCATCGTTTTTCTGTTTGAGTTTTTTTTGCAACTGGCACATTGCTAAATGGGTTTCTACTCTAACTAGCACCTCTTCCATCTGAAAGGGTTTGGTAATATAATCTACTCCGCCTACAGCAAAAGCTTTAACCTTATCTAGTACGTCATTTATCGCGCTGATAAAAATCACCGGAATGTCGCGAGTGCGTTCATCAGCTTTGATTTTTTCGCAAACTTCATACCCGTTCATTTCGGGCATCATAATATCCAGCAAAATCAAATCGGGAGGCATACCTTGTGCGGCCGAAAGTGCTAACTCGCCGCTCGGTACGGGGCGGACTTTATAGCCCTTGCCATTCAAAATTCCGGCTAGCAGTCGCAAATTCGCTGGGGTATCGTCCACTACTAAAATATTACCGGGAGGGGTACTAGGAATGTCATTATTCATGTGAGCTTGCTTGAGAGATTAACTTTAAAACTTTGTCGTACTCGAAATTTTCTATACAATTGGCGATCGCAGCAGCAGTTACTGTATCCTTTAATCTAATTTGGTCGATCGAACTCTCAATGAAATCCATATCCACTTTTAGTATGGCCAGCTTTAAATCAGCTACCAGCGACTCAGGCAATTTAAGGAAGTCAGCCGCAGTCATTTCGCGATCGCGCTCTTTGACTGCCGATGAGTTAGCTTGCCCCGGATCTTCATAAATATAGCGTACTCCGATATGTTTGTGCATAGCATCGAAAATATCGGCTTCCCGGAAAGGTTTCCGCATAAAAGCATCGCAGCCCGCCGACAAAATTACAGCCCGTTCTTCCTCCAAAACGCTCGCAGTCAGCGCAATAATAGCAGTAGCTTGACCTTTAATAGTGCCTTTAATGTATTGTGTTGCTTCGTAGCCGTCCATCACGGGCATTCTCATGTCCATCCAAATTAAATGCGGCTCCCAATTGTCCCAAATCTCAATAGCTTCTTGACCGTTAGTAGCTTCTTTCAGTTCAAAACCCAGAGGATTGAGAAGCTTAATCAACAGTTGGCGGTTGAGCAGTTTATCATCTACTATCAAAATTCGATAGGGGTGTTGGTTGGGTTCCAAGGCAATCACATTGCGAGTTTGTTTTGGGATAGAAATATCAGCCGCCTCCACCGCAATAACTTGAATATCAAACTGAAAATTAGTGCCCTTCCCAACAGCAGAATTGACGCTGATTTCGCCACCCATTAATTCCACAAATTTGCGGCTGATTGGCAATCCCAAGCCTGTACCTTCTTGGGAATCTTTGCCTGTCTGGGTTTGCACGAAAGCTTCAAAAAGATTGTCTAATTCATTGGCAGCAATACCTGGGCCAGTATCTTCGACTTCAAAATGAATAAAGAAGGATGAGGCAGAAGTTGAACCGTCATTGTGGCTTTTATAACTCGCATTTTCTGACAAAGTTAAATGTGGAGATTTAATGTTATTACTGACCTCAATTCCTGTATTTTTGTAGGTTTTTGATACAAGATTATTTACTGATTTTTTCTCTCGGTCTTGGCTGATTAAATGCTTGCTAGCTCTGACACAAACACCGCCATATTCTGTGAATTTAAGAGCGTTATTTAGCAAATTAATTAATATTTGCCGCAATTTTAACTCGTCAGTTTCTACGTATTGCGGTAAGTCGGGACTGCGATCGAAAACTAACTGCAAATGCTTGTCGTCTGCTTTGAGTTGAAACATATCGTCCAAGTCGTGTAGCAGGCGATAGAGGTCGAATTTTTTGGGATTGAGGGTGGTGCGCCCCGATTCAATTTTAGATAAATCGAGCACGTTATTAATCAGGGTGAGCAGGTGTTCTCCGCTGCTGCTAATTATGCTAAGATTTTCTTGGTGTTCTCGGGATAGGGTTTGGCTGCGAGTCATCAGTTGGGAAAAGCCGAGAATTGCATTGAGGGGCGATCGCAATTCGTGACTCATGTTAGCCAGAAAGGCACTTTTAGCTTGATTGGCTACTTCCGCCTTGTCCTTGGCTACAGCCAATTCGGCAGTCCGCTCTTGCACTCGGTGTTCTAAAGTTGCAAAAGATTGTTGCAGTTGTTGAGCCATGCTGTTAAATGACTTGGCTAATTCTCCCAATTCGTCGGAACGTTCGCTTTCTACTGTGGTGTCCCATTCGCCTTTAGCAATATTTTTAGCTGCTGTATTTAAGCGCAAAATTGGATTTGTCACCCACCGAGAAGTCTGAATGCCGATAACTACAGCTATGGCTAAAGCTGCCAAACAAAGCCAAATTGTCATGCGAGTATTGGCATCGATTTGTTCGGTGAAATCTGCTTCAGGAACAACTACCACAATCAGCCAGTCCAAACCTTTGCCGTCTTGGAAAGGTAGGACTTTTACAAATTGTCGCTTGCCGTCTATTTCAAAATTTAAGATATAGGAAGTTTTAATTTCCTTTAATTCCCGAAAACGAGCTGCTACATATTTAGCTGTAGCTTGAGTCGAGGGGTCAACACTCTCTTCTGCTTTAAACAGTTCTTTTTTATTATCTTTGGTACGGAATGGTTGTTCGGCTGTTGAAGTTGCGAGTAACGTACCATTTCTTTCGACAATAAATGCTTGACCGGATTTGCCGATCTTGAGACTGTTTAAAAATATTCCAATATGGTCGAGACGCAAAGCAGCAATTAATACTCCTTCTAGCTGGTTGTTATCGTATACAGGTTGGAGTGCGCTGAGTATTAATGTTGGTTCAAGAAACGAAATATAAACTGAGCTCCAAGTTGGTTTGCCGACATTAGCTGCATTTTGGTACGAAGGATGTTCGCGGATGTCAAATTTTTTGACCATTGCTGCTACGGTAGTGCGATCGCCTGTATTGTTAGTATTGTATGAATAAAAATCAAAGCCAGTAGATTTGCCTGACATATTAATCATGAGAGGGCCAGTTGAGAGTTTTTCTCCGGTTCTATAGTCTCCCTTGTTGTTAGCAATAGATGTAAAATTTATATAAGGATATAATTGTACTTGTCGCCAAAGATATTTCTCCCAATCTGATAAATTTTCCATGTTTAACAAGCCCAGTTTGACAGTATCGAGCTTGCTTTGATTGATTTGATGGGGAGTAGTCAGGTAAACTTGCAGGTTTTGCTCGACACGCAAACTCACCTCGCTCATTAACTGAGTGGCAAGATTATTAACTGCTTTTTGTCCGTTTCTAAAGGAGAGATATCCTACGAGTCCCACGGCTGCGACGATTTGCAGCACAAATGGAACTATGAGAACAGTTCTCAGCGATAATTTATCTAACATTTTATCAATCATAAGATTCAGAGGTTTGGTGAACTTAGCCTAGAACCGTTCTTGGAGAGCTTATCTTAACAGCAGCGCCATCTACTACCTACTAGCTAGAGGAAATTGATGCGGGCTGTATTAGCTGTGGTAGACGCTGAACCGCGATCGAATGTGAGCCTAATCTTTGCTTAGATTAAAGTATATTATTTTACCCATTGTCCTATTATTTTGAGGATAATTGTCAAAATTTGCCGTCTCAGGCTGCGAGAAGTGCCTGATACACGATACGCGCGGGCGAGTAGAACCCGCATCGGCCCAGCGGTTTGGAGAGGGTCGATCGAATTTGCTCGATCGACTAGCCATTTTCGACAAGACGTGTTATACTCAAAAAACGTTGAGGGCACGTAGCTCAGTGGATAGAGCATCAGGTTCCGGTCCTGAGGGTCGGGGGTTCAAATCCCTCCGTGCTCACTGAAATTAATAAAAAGATCGATCGTTCGCGATCGATCTTTTTTATGACCAATGTTCAACAGTTGACAGTTGACAGTTGACAGTTGACAGTTGACAGTTGGAGAGCGACCTCTACCCAGAAGGATGAGGATTGGAGTAATGAATAGTCTGATTTTAATTTCTCCCGGGCTTGGGGCTTTCAATCAATTATTTCTGGTAAAGGAGTTCTGGCTGTGCGGGCGATTTCAGAACACAGCAGCGCGCACCGCACACCCTACAACAGACTGCCGATTGTCAAATATCGTCATCGTTTTGACCTTGCACGCCCTGGAGAATCCGCGATAACTCACTCTTCTCATTAACCGAAATCCGAGTTGGAGAACCGCTGATTATCCGTTCGTAGCCACGGAACGAATCTTTAATTTGTGGGCCTCTTTCAGTAATCGTGTATTCTCGAATTCCTTTGTCGTGCCACGAACCGCGCATCTTAAACACATTAATTGCCCGCGACATTTCGCCTCGAATCTCTACATACTGAAGCATGATAATCGTGTCAGTAATTGTAGAAATATGGGAGTCCGTAATCGAATGAGAACCCATAAACTGGTCGCTGGTATTCGTAAAAAAGCCGGTGATTTCTTCCTGCTTCGCAAAACCAGTCACCCCAATCACAAATTGTCTGAAAGCATTATTGCTGACACCCCTAGCTAGGGCTGAAAGCGAGTCTATGGCAATTCGAGAAGGTTTGAACTCAGCAATTTCTGATTTAATCGTCTGCAAGTGGTCTTCCAAGCCCGCAGATTCGGGGTAAGTACACAGCAGCTTCAGCAGTCCTTTGTGTTCCATTTCCTCAAAATCAATGCCCCAAGAATAAGCATTGCGGAACAACTGAGCTCGCGACTCTTCATAGGCAAAAAGTAGTGCCCGATTGCCGTTCATACAAGCATTCTGCAAGAACTTGCTTACCAACAGCGTTTTGCCGGTTCCCGTCGCACCGGTAGCCAAAATAATCGAGTCTTTAAAGAAACCGCCGCCGCACATCTCGTCGAGAGTTTTATCGCCGGAAGAAACCCGCACGTTAGAAGACTTTTGAGTTAATCGCATGGCCCCCAAGGGGAAAATATTAATACCATCATTGGTCATAGTAAAAGGATATTCACCCTTCATGTGAGTTGTACCGCGCAACTTCAAAATTTCGATGGTGCGGCGGCGGCGTTCGCCTTCCAAGACGTTGCGAACAATCACGACATTATCCGACACAAACTCTTCCACTCCAAACCGCGCCACCGGGCCGTATTCTTCAACCCGTTCGGTAGTCATAACTGTAGTTGCGCCTACTTGTTTGAGGCGCGCAACTAAGCGAAAGATTTCTCGGCGCACCACAGATGCAGCTTCGTACTGCTGAAATACGGCTGTTACTGAATCTATAGAAACGCGCTTGGCTTTGTACTTGCGAATGGCGTACTGAATTCGCTCGATTAAAGCAGATAAATCAAAGTTTCCCACAATATCCTGACCTTCTGGATCGGGGGAAGCATCTAAAATAAATAGCTTGCCTTCATCTATTAGCCGTGCCAAATCCCAACCGAAACTGCAAGCATTTTTAATAATATCTGTCGGAGATTCTTCAAAAGTTACGAGGACTCCAGGTTCGTCAAAATGGATGATTCCGTTATATATAAATTGTACGGCAAATAAAGTTTTTCCCGTTCCTGACGTGCCGCTGACTAGGGTGGTTCTGCCGATCGGCATTCCGCCGTGACTGATGTCATCGAAACCCTCAATCATCGTGCGAATCTTTTCAACGCCTGCCGTTACCAATCCTTCTGGTTGCACCGTTTGACTAATTTCATTCATGTCGATTTTTGTCAACTCTCAGTATTCTTTATTTCTCACTCATTAACCCAGCCCATGAGTCTTTATACCCAGCTTGTAATTTGGGTTCTTGCTCAATAACTAATGACTGCTGACTGCGGATCAATGACTGTCTTCTGATTATCTTATGAATTCAGGTCTTCTTCGCGAAGTTCTTCATAGAGCAAATCTAATCCTATCAGAACTTTCTCGCGATCGGACAAATCGCCGATAATTTTTCGCACCGGCGGCGGCAGGATTTTCGCCAGGGTGGGGGTTGCTAGAATTTTGTCCTCTTCTGCTAGCTGAGGATTTTTGAGAACGTCTATGACTTTCAGGGCGTAGACTCCTTGAAATTCCTGTTCTAGGATGTCTTTTAGGGTTTTCAAAGCTCGCACTGAGTTGGGAGTGTTCCCGGCAACGTACAGCTTCAGAATGTAGGTTTTCTTCAGAGGACTCATGAACTTTTTTAAATGTTGAGTGTTAGTTGTCAGATGTTAGTTGTAGTTGTTATTGGTCTTGAATCCGCTGTTCTTTGTTATTTTATAATAATTTCAGCGTCACGATCGCGCTGCCGACTGTCTTCTCCTTTCTAGTTTGTTAAATTTTTCCTTGCTTCTTGCTTTTTGCTTCTTGCTTCTACCAGAAAGAATTGGTTGAAAGCCGGAACCCTTGTAGGGAGAAATTAAAATCAGACTATTCATTACTCGAATCCTCGGACTTCCAGGTAGATGTCGCCCTCATCCCTTCGACTGCACTTGGGGGGCAAGCTGTCAACTGTCAACTGTCAAACGATTTAGGATTTAGGATTTTCGATTGGGGATTGAAGATTTTTAATTGTCAACTGTCAACTGTCAACTCTTCCTTCTTCCTTCTTGCTTCTTCCTTCTTCCTTCTTCCTTCGTGACAACTGTCAACTGTCAACTGTCAACTGAACTTGAGATGTTTCTTTGGGAATCGATCGCCTGTACATCTCGCATAGATGAGCGATCGCGTCAATCAGAGTCAAGCGGTAATCGAGCAATATTTCCTCGCTGCGGCCTTCTAATTTTAGCTGTTTAGCAAATTCGTCCATCAATTCCATGTGAATTTCTACAACTTGAGTCACGGGAACATCGGCAAAAAAAGCTAAATTTACAAATTCATCTATTTGATTGTTGACCGCAGTATCTTCATCAAAATAATTTAAAACGATGTCGCGATAACTTGACTTGAGTTGCTCCAAAAACTTTTGCTTCTCTTCTCCCGAAAGATTTCGTAAAAAAATCTGAGAATTTCTTTTATAATACACACCTAAGTATCCTAATCGCTCCCGTAATTTTTCCGCAAGTCGGCGCTGCTGTCGTTGGAGTAAACTTTGAGCAGTCAATTGGGCCGTGGCATCGACCCTTGCGGATTGGTCATTGACAGGAACCGGAGTTGAAAGTTTCAGAAATTGTGCGATCGCCCGATCGATACTTGTACCTAGGTCGCTCGATCTCGCGATTGGTAGTTGCACCTCAGCCGGGTGATAAAAAAAAGCACAACTTTTTTGATCTTGACTCTTCTCGGCGGTACTCGCCGCGCCCTCCAAAGCATCTGAGGGTGGTGCTTCTTGGCTGCCATCCCCTGCCGGCTGGGGCAAAAAAAACACAGCAGGTAAAAAGAGCGATCGTTCTTGCAGCTTGCTCAAAAGCAATTGCAAATCCCTATCTACGTCATCTACGTCAAAAACCAAACAATCGAGGTGGTAATTGTGCTTGAGGAATCCCAAAAACTCCACCGCCGATTTAATGTGCGTTAACGTATAGCGTTCCCCGCTCAAAAGCTCGATCGCATCGCTGGCATTTTTTTCAGAGCGGATAAAAATACCGATCGACAGTTGGGGCAGCAAACCTGTAGGTGAACTACCCAAGTTGCCCGAAAGTGCTGGATCGCTCAGAGTTGATATCTCCTTATATAATAAAATACTTAACATTTTAACAATCATTTAAACATTTATTGTAACCAATCTTAACTGCAAAATATGGCGATCGGCTTTTAGCAGCGGGATCGTCAGAGTGTACTTATTGGCAGATGTGTCAAGCACCCCTATCCTGATTTCTGCAATTAAGCTTAAGGCTTAAAATAATTGGTAGTTGCCTCAAATCAGGTGCAGGCATCAAATTCGTAGGTCTCGGTGCAGATCCGGGGCTCGATCGAGAACTGGTATAAAACTAAATAAGATACAAAAGATCGGCAGCTACATTGGTATCAAAAATATTACTGCTATTGATAGCAGACTCTCAGGTTTGTTATGTCAACCACCAGCCCCAGTCTCAAAAATTTTATCGAGTTAGTGCCCCTGTGCCTCCAAACGGCGGCGCTATCATCGCTACAGTCAATTTTCAGCCAGGGCAACTGCGATCGAATTGCAGTAGTCAACGAACAGCTACAACCCCTAGGATTAGTTTACCTGAGCCGCTTTTGGGTCTGGGCGATCGATCGCACAAACGACTGGGAGCAACCTTTGTCAGCAAGTTCGCTGCCGATCGAGCCGATCCGGGTAATCCCTGGGACTCTGAGCGTCAGCGAATTCTGGGAATATTTGCAAATAGAGGAACTTAACACCCCTGCGGAGTCTGGCCTTAGCGCCGGTGGTGGCTCCAAAAGCCCGATCGGCCTGACAGATGCCAGCGGGAAATTTTTAGGAATGCTAGAGTGTCAGAGCCTGCTGCAATTCGCCGCAGTTAACAGCAGCCTGAGGCCCGAAGCCACAGCAGTCAAAGAAATTGAATTAACCACGGTTTCCGCAGCCATCGCCACAGCCCTAGGATCTCAAGTGCGCTTCCTAGAAGCAGGATTGAAACCCTCGGAAAACCTCAACTCCCTAGTCCAACTCCTAGAAAAACTGCCCCTACCCCTGAGATTGCAAACTCCCACCGGCCAAATAGTCAGCCAAAACGCAGCGTGGCGGATTTTGCTGGGATCTGGCCCAGATCCAGTTCCCGAACCAACAGCAAATTTGGGCAAACACTCGCCCCACAAACCAAGCCATGTAGCAACAGAATACAAGAGCGTTGAAGTAGATGCCGTCACATCTGAGTGCAGGAGCCTAGTAGGAGCAAGTCGATCGGGCGAGGGGCTGCGGGATAGCTTCGCCGCGCGTGATGGAACCGCAGCCACCAGTTGTCCGCTACCCCTGTACGCCGCCGCCTCTCCATCTACCTTAACCGCTCCAGCTTGGTGTCCCACCGCCGGCAAACCAGATACATATATTTGTGATTGTCCCGTACAAACAGGTCAAGAACGGATCTGGCAATTTGTCAAACAGCCTCTCTCAAATCAACTAATTTTAGTAATGGGACAAGATGTCACCGAAGAACATTTAGTCGCCAAAGAACTAGCAGCAAAAAACGCAGATTTAATCCACCTCAACCGACTCAAAGACGAATTTTTGTCCTGCATCAGCCACGAACTAAAAACCCCTCTCACCGCCGTCCTCGGTTTGTCCAGCCTCCTCAAAGATAAATTGATCGGAGAACTCAACGATCGCCAAACACGCTACGCCAAACTAATCCATCAAAGCGGGCGGCATTTGATGACAATAGTGAACGACATTTTAGACTTGACCCGCATGGAAACCGGGCAGCTAGAACTAATTCCCGAACCAGTCGAAATAGCAGCCACCTGCAAAAGAGCCTTTGAACAAGCAAAACAACTGCAACAGCAAGAAGAAAAATCACCTTCCCAGCCCAGCCAAACCAAGGGCGAAGCTTCTCAAGAAGAACCACCTGTAAAAATTGAATTTACACTCGAAATAGAGCCGGGACTGAGCTATTTAATTGCCGACGAACTAAGGCTGCGGCAAATGCTCGTTAACTTGCTTTCCAACGCCCTAAAATTCACCGAAGCTGGCGGCAAAATAGGATTGAAAGTAAATGTTTGGGAAGGTTGGCTCGCCTTCACAGTTTGGGATACCGGCATCGGCATCCCGGCTGACAAACAGCACCTGATCTTTCAGAAATTTCAACAGCTTGAAAGCCCGCTCACCAGGCGCTTTCAAGGAACCGGACTGGGACTGGTACTGACTCAACGGCTCGCCCGTCTCCACGGCGGAGACGTTTCGTTTATTTCCTCAGAAAACCAAGGCTCTGAATTTACATTGTTGCTGCCCCCAAATCCTCCGGGAAATAGCGGGGAAGAATTCCCAGCACATACAGGGAACGAGGAAGAATTATTCAAACCAAAATATCAGATTCCGATCGCCAATTCTCGCTCTCGTTTAGTGTTAATAGTCGAAGCAGTTCCTAAATATATCGAAGATTTAAGCAAAGTCCTCTCTGGTTTGGGCTACCAAGTAATAGTCGCCCGTTCCGGCACCGAAGCGCTGGAAAAAGCTCGCAGGTTCAGTCCCGAAGCGATTTTCCTCAACCCGCTGCTGCCGCTGCTGTCCGGCTGGGACGTGCTGACGCTGCTGAAGAGCGATCCGGATACTCGATCGATTCCGGCGATCGTCACAGCCACCAGAGGCGAAAAAGAACGGGCTTCTGTCAACCGCGCCGAAGGCTTTTTGAGCTTGCCGGTGGAAGAAGCCGCTTTACGGCGGCTGTTGGCAGACTCGATCGGTCGCCCCGATGCCAGTACGAGCAAGGTCAGGAGTTCTTTAACCGTGTTGTGGCTCAGCCCGCAAAACAGTTCCTCTCAAGGTTCTGCTTTACTCCTCAACCCCAACTACTGCCGAGTTTTGGAAGCAGACGACCTCGGCCAAGCAGAACTCGTGGCGCGAATTTGGCGGCCCGATGCGATCGTCTTGGACAGTACCAGCCAACTGCAAAACCCCTTAGCTTTTATCGAACAGTTAAGTCTGTCTCGAAATTTGGGTGCTCTGCCCTTAGTGACTTTAGACCCCGTAACGACGCAACTAGCAAATCAAGTCAAAGGATTGTCGGTATTTCCCTGTTTGTCAGGCGGGAGTCCTGAAGGCAGTGAAACCTCAGGCACCGGGTTGGGGGCATCTGCCTTGTGGCAAGTGATTCAAGTAGCTGCGGGCATGAGTTGGAAGCCCAGCATTTTATTTGCTGACATTTTGACATTACCGGACTTGCACTGCACGACTCGGGTGAATCCGACGGGAGAATTGGCAAAGGGCGATCGATCGACCAAAGCCGAGATTCCCGTACCCCATGCCAAGTTTTCTACTCCCAACTTTCAAGCTTTGATTCAGTACATCCAAACGGCCGGCTTTCGAGGGGCGATCGCTCCCTGCTGGACAGAAGTTTTGCAGCAATTGCAATATCAAAGTGTGGACTTAGTGTTGCTGTGCTTGCGCGATACTCCCTCAGAATCGTCCGCGATGCTGCAAGCGCTATCGAACCTGCGGCAAATGGCTGTCAAACTGCCAATTTTAGTCTGGGACGATCGATCTGCTGTAAATTCGGAATCGGAGGCGATCGACTTTCTGCTGCAAGAAGTATCTGCCAAAATTTTGCCTTCTTCCTTGTCAGCAGCACAATTGTTAGACAAAATTCAACAGACTTTATTAACTAAATAAAGTCGATTCATTCAATTGACAGTTAACAGTTGACAGTTGACAGTGACAAGCGAATTTCTGCATATGGTACCCGCCACGTGATTTATCCGTGGAATCAATCCCAAATCGAAAATCGAAAATCCTCTCTTCCCCCGAATTTATCCGTGGGGTCGCCTCTAAAATCCTAAAATCTAAAATGTAAAATCTAAAATCGATTGACCTTTGCCTGGAAGTAAGAGGATTGGAGTAATGAATAGTCTGATTTTAATTTCTCCCGATCGGGCGCAAGGGCTTTCAACCAATTCTTTCTGGTAAAAATGAATAAATTATATCGTTTCCGGTTGCATCGGAATTATATATTTGAATCGTTGAGCGTGCGAGCGTCACGAAGAGCGATTCAGGCCGCTCTTCGTGACGCTCGCACTACATAATTTCGATGCAACCGGATTTGATATTACCCATTTACCGTGAGAATTTCAGCGCTCTCGAAAGCAGTTAATAAAAAGTATTGCTTAGGAGTAAAAACAAATTCAGGAAACTATTTTAGGGAAAACCGCGCAGCGTTGCGAGTCAGGAAACAAGAAAACATCTGATTTTTGTAAAAAGGATTTTTTTATTGGAGTGCTGTCCCCGCTCGCTTAGTTAGATAAACCAGCGAGCCTCCCCGCTCGCACTATAAAATCAAAATTGAGCTGCTCCCAGAAACAATATCAAAAGTCAAAAATATGAGTTATTATAGGCGATCGAGAAACCATTATATTTTTTGCTGGGGCTGATAGCGTGCCTAATCGTCTTCCTCTAATATCTCTGTTACTCGCACTCGGTTTGTGGACAATGCCCAAGCCCGTTGCCTGTCAGGCACTCCTGCCTTACACCCTGCAAATCGACTCAGCCGGACTCGAACAGACAGCCTTGAGCCTTGCAGAACGAGCCGTTCAGCTAGCGAGACTCCAGCAGTTCCAACTCGCCGTCCCCAGCGCCGAACTCGCGACGCAGTTAGCCCCCAAGAATGCTCAAACTTGGACTTTGTTAGGCAGCTTGTACCTTCAAATCGAGCAGTTTGACAAAGGCATTGAAGCTTTAGGGCAAGCTCAATCTCTGTCGCCAGAAAATGCGTCAATTAAATTTGTCTTGGGAGAAGCTCACTTTCGGAAAGCGAACTACGAGAAAGCAGCCGAATACTTGCAAGCAGGGTTAAAAATAAAGCCCGACACTCCGGGCGCATTATTTGATTTAGGTAACGCTTTTTACAAGCTAAAGCAGTTCGATCGCGCGATCGCCCAATATGAAAAAGCCTTTGCTTTAGAAAAAAAACTCTGGCCCGCTATCAACAATATTGGATTAGTCAAATACGAAATGGGAGATATCGATAACGCCATCCGCCGCTGGCAAGAAGCGATCGCGATCGACGACAAAGCAGCAGAACCAATGCTAGCTCTAGCAGTAGCACTTTACACCAAAGGCGACAAAGAAAAAGGTTTATCCCTGGGAGAAGCCGCCCTGAAATTGGACAAACGCTATGCCACAGTAACTTTTCTCAAAGACAACCTCTGGGGCGATCGCTTGATTGCAGCCACCCAAAACTTCCTGGCAACTCCCCAAATTAAAGCAGCACTCGCCAAAATTCAAGACGCCCCACCATCTCCCCAATTGTAACTAGAATTCTAGTTAGGTTAGTCGTGAGGATGGAGAGTCCTAAAAGCATTTTTTAGCTGAGGAGCCGTGTAAAAATAACTTGATCAGGTGCATTGCTAAACTGTATTTAATTTAAAGGCTCCAATTAAAAAGTTACGCAACTTATTTTTACATGATTCCTGAGCAAAAATGTACTCTTGGATATGGATTCCAAGGCAGATCCTTAGAATCAGTTAATCCAATCTCCAATTTGAAATCTAAAATCTAAAATCCCAAGTCTAAAATAGTATTACCAAGAAGAATGGGTTTAAAGTTTAAAGCCTCCTCCTTTTAGGGGAAAATAAAACAAAATTATTCATTGCTCCAATCCTCTTCGTTTTATGGAGAGATAGCTGTCCCAGCTCAACTGTCAACTGTCAACTGTCAACTGTCAACTGAACTATGACATCTACTACGATGATCGCCACTCCCCTAACCTGGACACAACTAGAAGCCCTTACCGACTTTCAAGTCGATACAGTCAACGGCCCCACCAACTCTCAATCCCGCTTGCGCCTCTTCGGAAAAACCGAATCCGATGTGAGAGTCACCCTGTACCGCGACAATCATGGCTGGTGTCCCTATTGCCAAAAAATCTGGCTGTGGTTGGAAGAAAAACAAATTCCCTACCGCATTGAAAAAGTTACCATGTTCTGCTATGGGGCAAAAGAAAGTTGGTACAAGCGTAAAGTGCCGTCAGGAATGTTACCCGCGATCGAACTAGACGGCCGCATCATTACCGAAAGCGATGATATCTTAATCGCCCTCGAACAAGTCTTCGGCCCCTTGAGTTTGGGCATGAAAAACCCCGAAGTCCTTCCGCTGCGGCGCCTAGAGCGACTGCTGTTTAGAGCGTGGTGCTCTTGGCTGTGCTACCCGGCGAGTTCAACCGCAATAGAACAACACAACCGCAAGCAATTTATCAGCGTCGTCGCCGATGTCGAAGCAGCACTCGCGCGATCGCCCGGGCCATATTTTCTGGATGAGTTTGGCACTGCGGATGTAATTTTTACGCCCTACGTCGAACGGATGAATGCCAGTCTTTATTACTACAAGGGATATTCCATGCGGGAAGAAAACCCGCGCTTTGCTGACTGGTTTGCAGGGATGGAAAGTCGCCCCACCTATCGCGGCACTCAAAGCGACTTCCACACGCACGTCCACGATTTGCCACCTCAAATGGGCGGGTGCTATGAAAACGGTGAACCGCAGATGCTAGTCAACAAAACCCGCGTAGATAATGGGCCTTGGGCCGGACTCCCGGATGTCATGTATCCAGAACCGGAAACCTCCCGCGCTGAAGCACTCCAGCGCGTCATCAAACACCGCCACAAGATCGTTCAAGTCAACCCTGCTGATGACAACTTATTCGATGAGGCTTTGCGCTGTGCTTTAACTTTGATGGTGACTGGCGAAAGTTGTACGCCGCCGGTTGGTTCTGATGGGGCTTTGCGGTATTTGCGCGATCGGGTAAATGTGCCCCGCGATATGTCCATTTACGCGGCCAAACGGCTGAGGGAAAGCTTAGAGGAAACTGCCGCCCTCGTGGGTGACGGTCAAGGTGAGCCTATTCCCGTGAAGCACCGGCGAGATCAAGATCCGGCTAATTTTGTATAGGGGGGCGATCGGAATCAGGCGAAACGATCGTTGCTGCTGCTGGCGCAATGACTCACGCGCTTAGTTGGTGATGCAGGAGAATAATCGATCTGACGGGGTGACAGGTTGCCTGAAAATCAGACAGTCCGGCAATCCTAGACAAATCGCCTAAAAAAAGATAGGGCAAGAAAGCTTCGGGAGCATCTCAGTTTTGCATTTGTAGTGCTGTCCCCGCTCGCACTCAAAGAAAAAATGCTTTTTACCAAAATGAGATGCTCCCTTTAGAAACTTTCCATTAAGGTTTTTTCTTGAGCGTAAACATCGCGCAATTGTTGCAATGCTGAGGCAGAAATTACCAATTTAACTGTAGCGACTAATTTACCCCACTCGTGCAAGCTGTCAACTGAAACAGCGGCTTTGAAGTTGTACGTATAAAATTTAGTCCAAAATTCTGGTGCTTGGGTGCGTTTCCAGCGTTTGTACCAGCCGAGATAGTCTTGGGTGCAGGCCGGTTTTACTTCTAAGATTGGGGGGAAATCGGCGTAGCTGACGAATCTGCTGAGGCCTTTGGCGTGTACGTACACCATGTTGTGACAGCATTCGATTCGGTAAATTTGGTCGGGCGTGATGTTGAACAAAAGTGCTACGGTTTCTTCGGTGACAAATCTCGATCGCGGATTGACCATCAACGATTTGTGAATAATTTTTGAGGCGCCGATCGCTGACGACGATCTTAACTGATTCTCTAATATCATTGTAGTTGCATCTGGTGGTGGTAGCTCAGTCTATCTGCTAGGTGCGATCGACAGTAATTATCTCTCGGCATTAATTATAACGGGCGATCGCCTTTAGTTTCGTTGACTCTGCCGCCAAACGGATACAAGCGCCGATTTCTCCCGTAAGCGGCCCCAAATTTTAGACCAACGTTCCAGCTTCTAGATTCATCTTTAGAGTCAATCTAAAATCTAAAATCTAAAATCTAAAATCGAATGACCTGGGCGATCGCTTTTTGCTATATTATACTAAATCCAAAATTTTGTAAATAGTTTATATGAGTAAAGGTTTAGTCAGGTTGCGGGTTCGAGAGTTGGCGGCCGAGAAGGGATGGACGCTGAAGGAGGTTGCCCAGCGATCGGGCGTGGGGTACAGTACGATTAGCAATTATGCCCGCTCTCAGGGGATGGCGATGGTTGACTTTGCCGCAGTGTACAAGTTGGCCCGCACTTTTGACGTGATGATTGAGGATTTTGTGGTCATCATGGAAAAGTAGGTGCTGTTTGGCGATCGAGTTTTGATTGGGCGATCGACCTTTTGGTGGAAATTATAGCAGTTTTAAATGCGATCGACAATTGCCCCGAAATTCGGACACGGCAGTGCCGTTTCCCTGCGGGAAATTTGACGATCAAAGCAACAGTAATTGTAGGGTGTGGATCCTGCGAAGAATCCCTAACTTGCATATCGAAAATCTCAAAGATCCGCACCTCTGCACTCGCCAGATCGCAAATAAAGTCGATCGCCTAAAATCAAACTAACCCCCTAGAGCCTGAAAATAGGATAACTGTCAAACTTTCTTTTGCATTCCGCCATTTCCTAACTCTTAAACTGCAAATACTCCATTTTAAAATCTAATACGGTTTACTTAAGATTGTCTTTCGAGAGGAACGAAGCAAACTGTATCTATTTTTCATGGGAGTTTCACGACTAGCAGTACATGAGTGAACCGTATTGCTTTATATATAAGAAAGAGCGCTGAAGCGCAACTACGTACCTTTATTATCTTAAGTGAACCGTATTGCTTTATATATAAGAAAGAGCGCTGAAGCGCAACTACGTACCATTATTGTCTTAAAATCTACATTTTTCCATGACAAATGCAATCGATTGAAATATCGAGAACCAGAAATATTGATTCCAAATCTAAAATCCAAAATCTCAAATCGAATGACTCATAGCCTCAGCCAAATGCTTCTTCAAAGTCGCTTCTGGTAAGGGCCCTTTTAAATGACTCCAAGGCAAAACCTGATTTAAATCCCACTCTTGGAAAACATAAAAATCCATTTCCGGTAACTCTCCCCGCAACTCCTTAAAAGCCCGCCGATAACTTCCCAAAGTATCTCCGTAGTGTCGCACTAATTCCAACAGCTTAGACAATCTGCGATCGCCCTTCGATAGCAAACCCTGAATCACAGACCAGTTATAGCTTTCAGGTCTAAATTCTAATCCCAACTTCCGCAATTCTTTATCTAAAAACTTCAGCCTCTTCTCTGCATCTTTATTCACACCAAACCACTGAAAAGGAGTATGAGATTTCGGGACAAAAGTGCTGCATCCCAGAGTCAAGCGCAAACCCGGAGCGGCTTTTCTAATCGCCTTCATCATCGCCACTGTCTCCTCCAAATCCTCCATCTCTTCGCCGGGGATTCCCGCCATACCGTAAAGCTTAATCCCTTTTAAGCCACCAGCCTTAGCATTAATAGCAGCTTGAATAATTTCATCGTTAGTGAGTTTTTTATTCACAATCTTGCGAACTTGTTCGCTACCACTTTCCACCGCAATCGTCACAGACTTGCTATCTCTGTTTGTCAATATTTCCGCTAACTTAACTGTCACCGTGTTCGTGCGTACCGAAGAAAGACTCAGCCGCACTCCGTCGTATTTCGGATGGTTTAAATGCTCCAGCAATGCTTCAAATTCTGGGTGCTGAGTCACAGAAGCACCCAACAAACCCAAACGATTAGTCACAGCTAAACCGCGATCGATCGCCGGAATTAGCGAATCCTCCAAACTCGCAGTTCTAAATGGTAAAGTGAGATAACTTGCCAAACAGAAACGGCACATTTCTGGGCAACTCCGCACCACTTCCACCATATAAATATTTTCCCAAGCCGCTTTTTCTGTCACTACAGTAGAAGCAGACAAAGTATTGCCGCGATAAGTCTGTTTTTCCACCATACTAGGAATTTCAGAATCCACAGGATGAATCGATTTAATCCCCTCCGTGGCATCCAAATAAGTTACTTCGTACAAACTGGGAACGTAAACCCCAGGAACTTGCGCTAAATGCCGCAATTTAGTTTGTCTGTCGGCACTACGAACTTCTTTACAAGCATCAATAAAATTATCAATGAGATGTTCGCCATCTCCCAGCAAAATTACATCAAAAAATTCTGCAAAAGGTTCGGGATTCGCGGTAAGAACCGGGCCACCACCAAATACTATTGGATGATTGTCAGTTCTTTTTGATGCCCAAATCGGAATTTCTAGAGATTCCAATAAATTGAGAATGTTTACATAATCGAGTTCCCAAGAAAGCGAGAATCCCAGCAATTCTGGATGTCGGGGAAGTGGTTCGTTGATATCAGTAAATAAACGGCTGACTTCAATATCCGATCGCACGGCCAAAGTTGCCCACACTATCTGATAGCCGAGACTGGTAATCCCAACCGTGTACTCGTTGGGAAATGCAAAAATAGTCGGAATAGCATCAGCATCGGGGGTTGCTGGGGCAAATAGCAGGCGTTCTTCGGCAAATGGATTAGGGGTCACTGGCAAGTTTAGCTTTAGGAAAATAATATCTGTTTCTTTTCTAATTTTATGCTATGGACTGACCGCCGGACAGCGATCGCCTGCGGAGATACGGATAATAAATTTGTGTCATCCGCGTATCCATGTTGGGCGTTGATGACTAACAACCGTAGGAGTTACGCACTCGCCCACAAAGAAACCGGGTTTTTTTAACTCTTATTGAGAGTTTTAAGCAAGTATTGGTTAAAAAATCCGGTTTTCCATCGCCAGTGCCGAAATCCTAAACTATTGAACCTTTTTGCCGCCCAACCAGTCTAAGGCATACAGAATTAACCAATAGTTCCCCCAGCAGCTACTATGAAACTGAAACTCAAACATGGGGCATTATTTCTCTACTTGTGGCTGTGCCCGATCGCCTCCAGCAGCGCCGCCAGTCCCCCCGACAATTCCAAAATCCTGCATCTCCTCAACCGCATTAGTTTTGGCCCGCGATTGGGCGATATCGAAAAAGTGCGATCGCACGGCACAGAAAATTACATCCAACAGCAACTCTCCCCAGAAACCATCCCCGAACCTCAGAACCTTACCTCTCGCATCAACAGGTTAGAAACCCTGCAAAAAACACCAGCAGAACTCTTTGTCGAATACGGTGTCCGCCGATCGCAAAACGGTCAAAAACCAACGCCAGAAGCAATCAGAGCCGCCAGCATCAAGGCTCGGATAATTCTCCAAGAAGCAGTTAAAGCTCGTTTATTGCGATCGGCAGAAAGTCCCCGCCAATTGCAAGAAGTTATGGTGGATTTTTGGTACAATCACTTTAATGTTTACTCAGATAAAGGATTAAATAAACTCTGGGTAGGAGCCTACGAACAAGAAGCAATTAGACCCTACGCTCTGGGTAAATTCCGGGACTTGCTAGGTGCAACTTCCCGTCATCCTGCCATGTTGTATTATTTAGATAATTGGCAAAATACCGATCCAAAAAGTATCGGAGCCAAAGGCGGATTTCGGGGATTAAATGAGAATTATGCGCGGGAGTTAATGGAGCTGCATACCTTAGGCGTCAATGGGGGTTATACGCAACAAGATGTTATCGCATTAGCTCGCATTTTTACAGGTTGGGGATTTGGGCCGCGACCATCTGAAAAGGACGGTTACAGCTTTTATTTTGATGCCAAACGCCATGATTTTAGCGATAAAGTATTTCTCGGGAAAACTATCAAAGGTTCGGGCGAAACCGAGGGAAAACAAGCTTTAAATATTTTAGCCAAAAGCCCAGCCACAGCCAAACACGTCAGTTATAAATTAGCTCAATATTTTGTGGCTGACAGCCCGCCAAATGCGTTAGTCGATCGCCTCAGCCAGCGCTTTCTCGAAACTGATGGAGATATCCGCGAAGTCTTAAATACTTTGTTCCGCAGCCGAGAATTCTGGGATAAAAAAAATTACAGCGCTAAGTTTAAAACTCCCTACCAATACGTTATATCGGCGGTGCGATCGACAAATAAGACAGTAGAAAATTTTCAACCGCTGTACACAACTTTGCTACAGCTAGGAATGGCACCTTACGGCTGCCCAACTCCCGACGGTTACAAGAATACTCAAGATGCTTGGCTGAATCCAGATGCGATCGCCCGTCGGTTGAGTTTTGTCACGGCTTTGGCCACCAATCCCTTGTATTTAAACTCTCCTCCCGCTGACAACAATCAGTCGGGATGGATGTTACCTGCGATCGCAACTCCTTCTAACTCCTCTTTGCCAATGAGCCCGAGAAATAGCAACCAGTTAATAGATCCGTCGCAGTTAGCTAATATTTTGGGGAATGATTTCTCGGCGAATACCAAAAGTGCGATCGCCTCCAGTCCGGCTAATTTACGCACCGCTTTGATTTTGGGCAGTCCAGAATTTATGCGCCGATAAAAGAAGGAAGAAGGAAGAAGGAAGAAGGAAGAAGGAAGAAGGAAGAAGGAAGGGAGCATCTCAGTTTTGCATTTATAGTGCTGTCGAGAACTCGCGTGGGTGTATAAGCACGCGAGCGGGGACAGCACTACAATAAAAATGCTTCTTGTAAAACTGAGATGCTCCCAGAGGGAAGAGCGTTAGCACTTTAACTTCCAATTACCAATTACCAATTACCAATTACCAATTACCAATTACCAATTACCAATTCCCAATTACCAATTACCAATTACCAATTACCCATTACCCATTACCCATTACCAATTACCAATTACCAATTACCAATTACCCATTACCAATTACCAATTACCCATTACCCATTACCAATTACCCATTACCCATTACCATGAACAGACGCCAATTTTTAATCCAAACCGGATTGCTTTCAACTTCGACAATTATGTCTGTCGGACTCCACGGTTTAGCCGTGAAAGCCGCCGCACCCAAGAACAGCAAACGATTAATTGTCATCTTTTTGCGCGGCGCAGTCGATGGCTTAAACGTAATTGTTCCCTACCAAGAAGCGAATTACTATCAATCTCGACCCAAAATAGCTATCCCAAAACCGGGGCTGCAAGGCGGTGCGATCGACCTTGACGGCCGTTTTGGACTCCACCCCGCACTCAGCGCGATCGCCCCGCTGTGGCAGCAAGGAACCCTCGCATTTGCCCACGCTTGCGGTTCTCCCGATCCCACCCGATCGCACTTCGAGGCGCAAGACTACATGGAAAGTGGCACTCCCGGCAAAAACAAGACCCCCGACGGCTGGATGAACCGCCTGCTGTCAGTCATATCCGCCAATTCCCCCGTCCAAGCCTTGAATGGTGGCACCTCCACACCCCGCATCCTGTCGGGAAAAATGGCAGTTGCCAGCTTTAGACTAGGTAAAAATGCCAGCCGCCCGATCGCCATTGACAAACCCCAAATCGGTACCGCATTCGATCGACTTTACAGCGATAGCGACCAACTAGGTCAAGCATATCGAGAAAGTCGCGCCGCCCGCCAAACCCTGCTGGCTAACTTGGATGCAGAAATGAAAGCCGCCAATAACGGCGCACCCTTAGCCGATGGTTTCCCCGGCGACGCAACGCAATTGGGGCGGCTGATGGCGAGAGACTCCAGCATTCAGCTAGCTTTCCTCGCCCTCGGAGGCTGGGATACCCACATCAATCAAGGAAGTTCCCAAGGTCAATTAGCCGCAAGATTGCGCCCCCTGGGACAGGGTTTAGCGAATTTGGTGCAGGGATTGGGTGATGTTTACTCCGAAAGTGCGATCGTAGTTATCTCAGAATTCGGCCGCACTGTGCGCGAAAACGGTAACGGCGGCACGGATCACGGACACGGAAATGCGATGTGGCTTTTGGGTGGTAATATTAAGGGCGGCAAAGTTTATGGCGAGTGGCCGGGATTGGATGAAAGTCAGTTGTATCAAAAGCGCGATTTAGCCGTGACGACGGATTTTCGAGATGTAATTGCTACTTTGTTGCAGAGTCATTTACGGCTGGATGGGGAAAAGGTCGATCGAGTTTTTCCCGGTTATAAATCAAATCGAATCGTTGGGTTAGTTTCAACAGTTGACAGTTGACAGTTGACAATTGACAGTTTGATAGCGACCTCTACCCTTAAGTTCGAGGATTGGAATAATGAATAGTCTGATTTTAATTTCTCCCTCAAAGGGAGAGGCTTTCAACCAATTCTTCTGGTAAATGAGTGAGAAAGCCGTAGGGTGCGTCGCCATTCACAATCTCTCAAAAAAATCGACTTTTCGAGTAGCGAAGCACCTGTGTTATCGCCAGCAGAGTGCAAACAACATTCGTTTGACTCCGCCAACAATTATGTCGTACAAAGAGTTGAGAAAAATCCTATTACTCTGAAATAGAATCGCTATCATCTCGGTTTCTCGGCGGCGGTGCACCGTGAAAAGTTGCAATCAACAAACAGATAATCCCAGCATTAATAAACACATCGGCCAGATTAAATACCGGGAACCGAATGATCCGAAAATCGATAAAATCTACAACGTGGCCCAAAATAAATCGATCGATCCCGTTACCCAGTGCGCCCCCCAAAATCAAACCGTAGCCAGCTTGTTCCCAGCGGTTAATTCGCGGCCCGAACCAAGCCAAAATCATCAATCCCACACTCACACCCAAAGACAGCCAGCGCAACCAACTCGCCCCACCATTGCTAAACAAACTAAAAGCCGCACCGGTATTAACAACATAAGTGAAGTGAAATATCCCCGGTAACAGCGGCTGAGTCTGCGGAGGAACCGTCAAGTCAAAATTTTGCACCACCCAAAACTTGCTCAGGTGGTCTAAAACTAAACTGATAATAGCAGCAACCCAGAACAAGGGATTTCTTTTAAAACGCATGGATTAGGGAATAAAAGATAGGGCATCGGGCATGGGATAATTCACTCAAATCTCGCGTTTCAGCAGTTTAGCCGATCTTTCCCACCCGCAGCGAGATGACTTTCCCGTTGCAGAATGATACTATAACCCAATTTTGCACAATTACCAATGCCCTATGCCCTATGCCCTATGCCCTATGCCCTATGCCCCAATTCCCCAATTAATAAAACATCAAGCGGCGCAAAGTAAATGACAGAAGTGCGATCGCACAAACCACAGCCAATTGTCCCGGTAGAGGATAAACAGAATATTTTAGAATCTCATTCAATAAAGGTGTTTTTTTGCCCGGAATCAGCAAGTAATTAAAAATCAGATAAATTAAGCCGATCGCGTGAACTGTAAATAAACCGCACAAACAACTAAAAGCGATCGATTCCAACCGCGAAGCAACCTTAAAAGCGACCCAGCCGCACACCCAAGCACCAGGCACGAAACCCAACAAATACCCAAAACTCGCTTCTTTAATGTAGCCGATGCCGCCACCTTGAGCAAAAACTGGCCACAAAGTCAATCCTAATACCAAATAGGCAATTTGCGAGAGAGCCGCCGCATTTTTGCCACCCATGCAGCCTACTAGCAATACTGCTCCAATTTGATAGGTAACACCTAAAGAGTACGCCTGAAGTCCGCGATCGTCCCAAAACCCGATCGGCATTGTCACAGATGCAGGCAAAAAAGTGCCTCCTATCGTTAGGAGCAAACCAATAACAGCCCAGATTAATTCGATAGGAGCAGGCATGATCGTCAAACGGTGTTCGTCAGAAGGTATTCCTCAGATGCCAGCTTCAACGCTAGCAGCATTTAAGTTCTCAATACTAGCACCTTGTCAAAACAACCACCATTGTAGGGTTTTATGGTTCTCAAGTCTGGATGTGCCGATCGCCTAATGTGGAATTGTTCGCGATCGCGCGATCGCATCCTTGTTTCTCTACTAATTTATTTGGCATATATCTAAAAAAATCACACTTGTCAAGCTCATGAATGAATTTAATCTTGGTTAACATTAGATTAAGATAAAATGTAAAGATTTTTAACCTAAGCTTTACTTTCGCGCGATATGCTAGTGCGCGACACCCGTATAACGATCGCAAATTTCTATACTTATGATTTTTCGTATCAACTTGATAAATCCGAATCGTGTTACCACAGCAATTTCTGCTATGGCGATCGCCCTCAGCTTAGCAGCTTGCGGCGGTGGCAGCACCACCAGCAGCAGCCCCAGCCCCGGCAGCGACACCGCAGCAACCCCCGGCGCTGCCCCCGTTGCAGCAGCAACCAACACCAAACTCGCCCTCGCCTCAGACGTAGCAATCACAGCAGCAGGCGCATCATTCCCCGCACCTCTATACCAGCGTTGGTTTCAAGACTTCAACAAAATCAACCCCAAAGTACAAATTAACTATCAATCAGTAGGTAGCGGCGCCGGAATCGAACAATTCACCAAAGGCACAGTAGACTTTGGCGCTAGCGACACCGCCATGAAAGACGACGAAATCGCCAAAGTTCCAGCAGACAAAGGCGTGATTTTGTTGCCCATGACAGCCGGCAGCATCGTTATCGGCTACAACCTGCCAGACGTACCCGAACTCAAACTGCCACGGGATGTTTACACAGAAATCTTCCAAGGTAAAATTACCAAGTGGAACGACCCCAAAATTGCCGCAGCCAATCCAGGCGCTAAATTGCCAGACCAAGCCATCACCGTCATCCACCGTTCCGACGGTAGCGGTACAACAGCCGTCTTCACCAAACACCTGAGTGCCATCAGCCCTGACTGGAAAACCGCAGTAGGTGACGGCAAAACAGTAGAGTGGCCCAAAACAGGTACTTTTATTGGTGCAAAAGGCAACGAAGGCATCACAGCCCAAATCCTGCAAACCGCAGGCAGCGTCGGCTACATAGAATACGGCTATGCCAAAAACAACAACGTCAAATTTGCATCTTTGCAAAACAAAGCAGGCACCTTTGTCACACCTACCGACGACTCAGCTTCTAAAGCTCTAGCAACAGTGCCCCTGCCGGAAAACCTGCGAGCATTTATCGAAGACCCAGAAGGCGCTGAATCCTATCCAATTGTCACCTACACTTGGATGCTCGTCCCCAAAAAAGTTGCTGACCCCAACAAAGCTAAAACCATCGAGGCAATGGTTGAATACGGCTTAAATGAAGGTCAAAAAGTTAGTTCTGAATTGGGCTACGTTCCTTTGCCTGCAAGTGTTAAAGAAAAAGTAGCCGCGGCGGCCGACGGCATCAGCGCCGACTACAAAATTGAAGTTTCCAAATAGCGATTGAAGGAAGAAAGAAGAGAAATATTTCTGTAGGGGCGGATTCACCAACAATAATTGCCTAAAACCAATAATCTCGTAAACCCGCCCCCACCCAAAGGTAAATCACAATCTACGTCTTTCAAAATCAAAGCGGCGGGCTTCACCAGAAATATTTGTTGAAAAGTCACGGGATTAATCAACCCGCCCCTTTGATTTTTTTATTCTTTTTCTTTCTGCTTTCTTCCAGCTAGCTTTTTCTTAAAATTAATCTTTCTCACTACTATTATTTGGGTTTTTTGTTTATGGTTTCAGATAATAATAGCCCTCAATTAGAGAGTCGATCGCGCTCAAGAGCAGAAAAGTCGTTAGACCAAGCCTTTATCTGGCTGACGCGCATTTTGGGCATCGGAGTGGGTGTAATCTTGCTGGTAATCGCCGTGACGGTTGCTTATAGAGCGTTACCTGCGATTCAACAGTACGGTTTGGGATTTCTATTTAGCAGTAGCTGGAATCCGGTTAAAGAAGAGTACGGCGCGCTGCCGATGATTTATGGGACGATCGTCAGTTCGGCGATCGCGCTCCTAATTGCGGTACCATTAGGAGTAGGGACTGCAATCTTCCTGAGCGAAGATTTTTTGCCGCTCCCAGTACGCACAGCTTTAGTTTTTTTAGTAGAACTTTTAGCCGCCATTCCCAGCGTAGTCTACGGTTTGTGGGGAATTGCTGTATTGATTCCCATACTTACCAGCATCGGAAAGTTTCTCAACGGTAACTTTGGATGGCTGCCGATTTTTAGCACTCCGCCAGTTGGCCCGGGAATGTTACCTGCCGGAGTAATCTTGGGAATCATGACTTTGCCCATTATTACTGCTATCTCCCGCGACTCTTTAGCCAGTCTCCCGCCCGAATTGCGACAAGCATCTCTAGGTTTGGGAGCAACTCGCTGGACAACAATTTTTAGAGTGCTAGTACCCGCAGCTTTTTCCGGGATTGTCGGCGGAATCATGCTCGGCCTGGGCCGCGCGATGGGAGAAACAATGGCAGCCACCCTGTTAATTGGCAATTCCAATCAGTTAAGTGCTTCAGTGCTAGCTCCTGCAAATACTATTGCTTCTTTGATGGCAAATCAATTTGCCGAAGCTTCCGGCTTGCAAGTGTCTGCTCTGATGTACACGGGACTAATTCTGTTTATCATGACGCTGATTGTTAATGTTTTGGCAGAGTGGATTGTTTCTCAAGTAAGAGCCAAGTACAACTAGAAGTTTGCCACAATTTCCTAATAGCTTTATTTATGTCAAATCCCGTCCCTGACGAGAATTCTTTAGAACAGAAAGTAGGCAGTTTAAAGAAGGTCAAAAATAGCCCTAGAACTCTGTTAAATCTGGCGATGACCGGAATAGCTGGAGCTTGTATGGCTATCACTCTGCTGCCTTTGTTTGCAGTCCTTTCCTACGTAACCATACAGGGTTTTAACCGCCTAAATTTAGACTTATTTACCAAATTGCCACCCCCGCCTGGACTGTCGGGAGGCGGTATCGCTAACGCAATTATCGGTACATTAATGACCGTAGGAATTGCCTCTCTAATTGCTGTTCCTTTTGGCGTATTGGCCGCCGTTTATTTGTCAGAGTTCAGCAGCGGCGAAGTCGCTCGCTGGGTGCGCTTTGCAACTAATGTCCTCAGCGGAGTTCCATCGATTATTGCAGGTGTATTTGCCTACGGTTTGTTCGTGGTAAATATGGGAGGTTTTTCGGCAATTGCAGGAGGCGCGGCGCTGGCTGTGCTGATGTTACCGACGATTGTGCGGACTACTGACGAAGCTCTACAAATTGTCCCGCAGGATATCAGATGGGCGTCGGTTGGTGTGGGTGCTTCTAATTATCAAACAGTGTTGCAGGTGGTTTTACCTGCGGCAATTCCGGCTATTTTAACTGGTGTGACTTTGGCGGTTGCTCGCGCTGCTGGTGAAACTGCTCCTTTGATTTTCACGGCGCTGAATTCGCCTTTTTGGCCGGCTGGATTTGATAAGCCAACTCCGAGTCTTTCGGTTTTGGTTTACAACTTTGCAACGGTTCCTTTTAAGGCACAGAAAGAATTGGCTTGGGCTGCTTCTTTGATTTTGGTGTTGATGGTTTTGCTGACGAGTATTCTGTCTCGTTGGGCTACTCGCCAAAAGGTTTATTGAAGTCATTAGTTATTTGTTATTTGTTATTTGTTATTTGTCATTCGTTGGGGGTGGCCAAGAACCAATAACCAATCACCAATAACATTTTCATTTGTAAAATTCGATTGGAGTATTAAGTGTATGATGAATCTGGCAAATAAGACTGAAACTGTTTTACGTACTGAGAATATCAATATTTTTTACGGCGCTTTTCACGCGGTAAAAAATGTTTGCATGGAGATTCCCAAAAATCAGATTACTGCTTTAATTGGGCCGTCTGGCTGCGGTAAAAGTACAATTCTGCGATGTTTTAACCGCCTCAATGATTTGGTTAACGGTTTTCGTTTAGAAGGCCGAATTGATTATCACGGTCAAAATCTTTACGATCCTGATATTGATGCTGTGGAGGTGCGCCGCAAGATTGGGATGGTGTTTCAAAAGCCGAATCCTTTCCCGAAGTCGATTTATGACAATATTGCTTACGGTGCGAGGGTGAATAACTATAAGGGAGATATGGATGAGTTGGTGGAAAAGTCGCTCAAACAAGCTTATTTGTGGGATGAGGTAAAGGATAAGCTGAAGCAAAGCGGTTTTTCGCTTTCGGGTGGCCAGCAGCAGCGTTTGTGTATTGCTCGGGCGATCGCAATTAATCCTGATGTAGTATTAATGGATGAACCTTGCGCTTCTCTTGACCCGATTTCGACGATTAAGATTGAGGATTTGATGCGGGAACTCAAGGAGAAGTATACAATCGTGATCGTTACTCACAATATGCAGCAGGCTACTCGGGTTTCTGACTTGACTGCTTTTTTCAATGCTAAAGTTTCTGACGATGGAAAGCGGTTTGGCTATCTTGTGGAGTGTGACAGGACTGAGGTGATTTTCCAAAATCCGAAGGAAGAGTCTACTATGGATTATGTTAGCGGCCGTTTTGGTTGATTTGCCGGAGTCTCCAACAGGTTGAAACAATCGCCCTACACGAACGACGACAATCAAATTGGTTCGTAGTGAGGACTTTAGTCCTCATCCGTCACAGGACTAAAGTCCTTACTACGAACCAATTCAGACTTGACACTCCTCGGCAGACAGGCACGAGGATTCTTAAGACATTTCGATCTTAATATCCCGCGCAAGCGTGGGTTCTTGGGCGCAATCCTTTTGCCTTAAAAGGTGGGCTGCTATCCTTGTCTTACAACAAGCTCCTCAAGCGTTTAGGGATTTAAAATCCCTGGTTTCACGTCCTGGCCCGCGTACCATTTCTAAAACTTGATCTTTAGTTGTTTGTGATTGACTTTAATTACGATTTTTCCTGGCTTTGCAGCGAGATACTTAATCCTTAAAATCTAATTTTAGACTAGAATTGATTGCCCCCAAAGTCAATACTATGTTACATTACTTAATTATGGAAAAAGCCGGCCACTGAAGAAAGGGTTTTAAACCCAATTTCTTGATAACTGAAGAATCCCGGTTTCTTGGAGGAGCCGGGATTCTTGGTTTTTATGTTTAAAAGCTCGATCGTACTTTTTGCAGATACAAGTAGCTGATTTTGTTGAAGAAGTTCTCGAAAAGCTCACATCTTCTTCATCCAATACTTTAACAGGTTTTCTTTGACCATGTTTTGTCGCATCACTTCTAGCAAGTATTCCTGAGCTTGGTCTTGACTCAATGTTTTGACTTGTTCGCGCAGCAGTTGCAATTTAAACTGCTGTTCCATGCTGAGGCTGGTTGTAGGCATATCCATAAAATCGCTCCTCCAGTTTGTTACGTGAGATCGATGCGAGATAGATCGGAATGACGTTCCGCAGGCTTTGTTGTGTTCCCTCTATTGTAAACTATCATAACATCTGCTTGACAATATGTCCAAAGTACACATTTTGAAACTAATTTGTGTCGCAAAAGTACATCTAAGTGGGGGGAGCTTTATCATAAAACAGGGATAAAAACCGGGAAGCCTAAGCCAAAGGAGCTATTTTGTATGGATGCAATGGAGTTTTTTCAGAGCAGTGCTGGGGAGTGGCGATCGCAGCGCAGCACTCACCATCTGGCTTTTCGCCAAGCGGAGATTGGAGATTCAAATATTCAAGTAACGGCGCTGGGTGCGGATGACGATCGAGTGGCTGAGATTTGCCAGATGCACGAAGTCGATCCGAGTCGGGCTGCTGGGGGAGCGTTTGTGACTTGGCACGGCACTATGGCGTGGGATAAGGATGATGAGAATCATAAGGGGTCTACCGTATTCGCGATCGTCCCCGATCCTGAAAATCCGCGGCAGGGTTTGATGTTGCGGGAACGGGGCTACGCGGAAATTGTGCCGGTGGCTGGCCGTTTTGAGATGGATGATGAAGATGCGCTGTTGCTGATTACCGAATACGAGACCATGAGTTCGATCGAGCGTTTTTGGTTTGCGACTCCGAACGTGCGGATGCGGACAAGTGCGGTAAAGCGCTTTGGCGGTTTCAGCACATCGACTTTTTGTACGGAAGTTCGAGTGGAACCAGACTCCGATGCAGCTAAGCCAGCAGCAGAGGATCAAGCCCCTCCCAGCCAGTTTTACTCGGCTCTGGGCTGGTAATTTATTTTGCTGCCCACTGCCCACTGCCCACTGCCCACTGCCCACTGCCCACTGCCCACTGACAACAAATGTTACAGATTGTTGCAAAAATTCAGGAAAATCGGATTTAGATTGCGGGAATCCCCTAATCTGTATGTTGGTTAGTTGTATCCGTTATGCTGGCAGCTCGCGGTGTCAACTATTTCTGAAATTTGAGATAACGGAGATTTTAACGTGGCGCTTCCTTTATTAAGCTACGCCCCCAAGAGTCAAAACCAGCGCGTTGCTGGTTATGAAGTAGGGGGCGACGAGCAGCCCAGAGTTTTCACAACTGAAAATGTGCTCTCGTCCGGGGACATGGAAAATTTGATTTGGGCTGGATATCGTCAGATTTACAGCGAACACCAAATCCTCAAGAGCAACCGCCAAAAGTCTTTGGAGTCGCAACTCAAGTTCGGCCAAATTACTGTGCGGGATTTCATTCGCGGTTTGGCGACTTCGGGGCCTTTCTTGGAACGGAATTACCAAACTAACAGCAACTACCGGTTTGTGGAAATGTGCGTGCAGCGCGTTTTGGGCCGGGATGTTTACAGCGATCGCGAAAAGATTGCTTGGTCGATCGTAGTTGCAACCAAGGGGCCTCAAGGGTTTATTGACGAATTGGTCAATAGCGATGAGTACCTCGACAACTTCGGCTACGATACAATTCCTTACCAAAAACGCCGAATTTTGCCTCAGCGTGTTGGAGGGGAAACTCCTTTCAACTTGAAGACTCCTCGCTACAACGAGTACCACCGCTCGCAGCTTGGCTTCCCGCAAATCATTTGGCAGAGTACAGTTCGCCGTTTTGTTCCTCAAGAACAGCAAGCGAAGGCTGGCGATCCGTCGAACTATTTGAATATGGCTCGCAATATGTCCATGCCTGCTACTCCGCCGCAGCGCGTATCTCTGGCTAATATCAATATTGCCACGATGGTTCCTCGCCGCTAATTGATACTGCTTGGTACTATTGTTTGTGTCGGGCTATGGATTTAATCGATCAGTTTTTAGGCTGAGAGAGTTTTGAGTCTTGAGTTTTGAGGTTTGAGTTTTTTATTAAACTCGGAATCCAAAACTCAGGACTCATAATTTTTTGTCCGTGGTTAGTAGTTAGTAGTTAGTGGTTAGTAGTTAGTGGTTAGTGGTTAGTAGTTAGTGGTTAGTGGTTAGTGGTTAGTGGTTAGTGGTTAGTGGTTAGTAGTGCTGTCCCCGCTCGCAAACAGTAGTAGTGCTGTCCCCGCTCGCGAACAGTAATTAGTAGTCATCAATTCCCAATTATTAATTCCCCATACTCAGTTACCAATTATCAAATATGAGCTCGCAGGCGCAATATTTTTAACAGGGTGTTGAATTGATCGGGTAAAGGCGCGATCGCCTCAATCAACTCTCCGGTTAACGGATGCTGCAATTGTAGCCGCCATGCGTGGAGGGCTTGTCCGGTTAAATTTACGCCGATGGAACGGTTGCAACTGTACATCGGGTCGCCGACTATGGGATGTTTAATTTCGGCTGTGTGGACGCGAATTTGATGGGTGCGGCCTGTTTCTAATTGATAGTGCATTAAGCAATAGTTGCCGATTCTTTCTTTGATTGTCCAGTGAGTAACGGAGGGGCGGCCGCCTTTTTCTTCTGGTACTACTGCCATTTTTTTGCGGTCTGTGGGATGCCGACCGATGGGTAGGTCTATTGTACCTGTTTCGGCGTTAGGAACTCCGTAAACTACGCCTAAATATTCCCGGCGGGCGGTTTTGCTTTTGAGTTGGGCTTGCAGGTTTTGGTGGGCGATGTCGGTTTTGGCGATCGCGATCGCACCTGTTGTATCTTTGTCTAATCTGTGGACGATTCCGGGGCGTTGAACGCCGCCGATTTCTGCGAGGGGACAGTGGGCTAACAGGGCGTTGACTAATGTACCGTCTAGATGTCCGGCGGCTGGGTGGACGACTAATCCGGCTGGTTTGTTGATGATTATTAGGCTGTCGTCTTCGTAGAGGATGTCGAGGGGAATTGCTTGGGGTTCTAATTTTGTGGGCTGGGCTTCGGGTAAAGTGATGTGGATGCGATCGCCCGTTTTGACTGATATTTTTTTCGAGGTGCAGGTTGCGTCGTTGACTTTGACGTTGCCTTGTGATATCAGGGTTTGGATTCGCGATCTCGATAAGTCTGGTATCTGGTTTGACAGCCAAATATCTAATCGCTGAGTGACATTAGTTTGATTAAATTCCTCTGTATTTTCTACTGTATATATCTGTGCCGTAGTGTTTGTTTCTATCATTTAATTTTTACTGTTTTTTGCCTTTATTAAGCAGGAATTGCGTAAAAAGAAGACAGGGCGGTTGAAACCGCGTCTATAAAAACAAAACCCGCCTCCGCGGGTTGAAGACAAAGGCAATTAAAATTACCAGAAAGAATTGGTTGAAAGCCTCTCCCTTTGAGGGAGAAATTAAAATCAGACTATTCATTGCTCCAATCCTCTTCCTTCTAGGTAGAGGTCGCTCTCAAACTGTCAACTGTCAACTGTCAACTGTTGAAGTTATCCTCTCTTAGTCCGCGGAGGCGGACATCGTTTGTATAGCAGCGGTTTCAACCGCCGTCTGCTCTTTATATTCTAACATTTTTTAGTCTAATTGTCAATTTCACCGACAATTATCACAGTGCCCGCAGCGCATAGATGTAGCTTCCTTGGTAAAGCCAAAAGCTTGCAGCAAAAATTGCCACCTGCACTCCCGATGCTTGAGATATTTTGCCATTTCTTCGGGGGCGGTAAAGTTTTGTTTGCCACCTTTTTGTTGTGCGGATTTGTCGATCGCATAATTGAAAGGATCTTCCCATCTTAACTGTCCGCTGCTGTGCAAGATCGAAAGGGCGATCGCACTTTCAGGGAATTCCCGCCCCACAGCATCTGCATCGCCCTTAGCCGGGAGTTGTTTCGCCAACTGCTGGGCTTCTCGAAATTGCGATCGCAATTTGTCTTGAAAAAATTGTGCTCTTTGTTTGTCATCGGGATAAAGCAAACCCGTCGGTTCGCTAATCAACGTCAGGGCGATCGCAGATTTGCCGTCGCGTCCGCCTCTACCTATTTCCTGAATGTATTCCGATAATAGCAAAGGTGCTTGAAAATGAACAACCCAGCGCACATCCGGCTTATTAATTCCCATCCCGAAGGCGCAGCTACAAACAACAAATTTCAGATCGTTATTCAGCCAAGCTGTTTCTATTTTTCGGCGCGATTCTGGACTCAAACCTGCATGATAGGCTGCCGTTTTATAACCCGCATCTTCCAACAAATCCGCCAAGTTTTCGCTATCTTTTCTAGTGCGGACGTAGACTAAACCTGCTTCTTTTGGTCGAGCTTTGATAAAATTTAATAACTGCTGTCTCCGCCCTCTGGGTGTCCAGACAGTTTGCACTTGCAGGTGCAGGTTAGAACGGTACGGACTCAGCAAAAAAGCTTCCGGCTTGTGTAGTTGCAAGACTTTGTTGATTGTTTGCTGCGCTTGGGGGTTGGCGGTGGCGGTGAAAGCTGCGATCGCAATTTTAGTTCCTTCCGGCTTAGATTTTAACAAAGCCGATCGCACTGTACCCAAACGGCGGTAAGCTGGTCGAAAAGTATCGCCCCACTGGACTAAACAGTGAGCTTCATCTAATATTAAACCGTTGATTGGGATGTGCGGCTGACTGATAATTGCCCAAACAGGTTTGCTGAGTAATGTTTCGGGAGACAGGTACAGCAATCTCAACTTGTTTTGTTGCAGCGATTGCATAGTTTGTTGGCGCTGCTGTGTTGGCAATTGACTGTGGAGGAGGGCAGCGGGTAAATTGCGATCGCGCAATTCTTGCACTTGATTTTCCATCAGTGCGACTAACGGCGAAATCACCAAAGTTAAGCCTGTTTGTAATAAAGCTGGCAGTTGAAAGCAGATTGATTTGCCACCACCTGTCGGCATAATTATCATTGTATCTTTCCCGGCTAACAAACTGCTGACGATTTCTCCTTGAGGCGGCCGAAAGTCGTCGTATCCCCAGATTTGTTTGAAGGCGGCGCGGGCTTGATTTAATGATGTTGGTTCGTATTTCATTTTACTGAGTTAAAAAAATGTCTAGTTTTGCCACAACTAACGAATTTTTGGTAAATTCGGATCTTGGCGACAAGTCGAGAGTGGTAATTGTTCGCCACCTTGTATCGTGGTAATTCTGATTCGATTTCTATCTGTTACCACATCCAAACAAGCACAACCATATCCATAATTGACATTAGTTTTGACATATTCATCGTCGTTAAAAGGAGGAATATTATCCATTCCTCCGGCTTGATATCCCCCTTGCGCCGAGATAATCCACTGAGCATATTTGTCTTTGAGATACCAATTAGCAGGCGTGGGATTAATCAACCATCCGCACCTGGTTTCAGCCGCTTTCGCAGGAATAACAACGATCGAAAAAGATGAGATAATTGCAGGTATCAACCACTTTAGTTTCATAGCTTTACATCGTAATTTTTGAGCGACAATCATACAGGAATTACCTGCTTCAACAAAAGAAACCGGGTTTTTTAGCGAATCTGCGGGTGACAACGAAATATTGTCGCAAAAACCCGGTTTCTGACTACCTGCGCGTCCAGGAGTGTCCCAAATCCAAAATCTAAAATTGCCTAAGACTCGCCGTCTCGGCGCCCGAGTTCGTACACGCCACCGCCAATACAGGCGATCGTCCCCATAGATACCGCCCAACTGGCACCCAACGACAATTCGACGCCCCAATTGCACAATCCGCCCACAATCAAAAAGGGCAGAATACTCAACAGGGAAGCATAAAAGGCATTTTGAGCTTCTCGGGCTTGGCGGGTTCTCTCAAACTCCGCTTCCGAGGTGTAGAGGGATCTTTCGGCAAAATTCATCCAGCGGTTGAGTTGCAGGATTACCCATTCTGTGATGGGTGAGAGACCCCAATACAGGGCTAAAGACCATAATGACGCACCGGCGATCGCAGTTGCGTCTATGGCAAAACTAAAAGGAAAAATTTCAGTAAGCATTGCTTGATGTGTGTTATAAATTTGAGATTTCAGACGACATCCAAAATCCCCGAACTACTATAGTGTCAAGCAAAAGCTCGATCGAATTCAACCGCAGCCGAAATTCTGAGGCCATTTTTTTTTGCCTTACCCCCGCGTAAATGCCCGGAAGCCTTGACACGGGTTTTGGATGGAGTAAGATACACGTTGTTGATAAACTGATTCGCGAAGGAAGGGTAGATATCAGACGCCATCTTGCAGCGAATTGGCACTCCTCAACGCACACTCGCACACACATTCAACTTGTTCGCCGTGAAAAAAATCCTGCAAGACTCTAGAGGCCCGCTGACGGTAAAACGCTTTTTTCGTTTCAGACAGATGCTGCTGCTGGCACTTTCGATCGGCATTGTGTTGATCAGCCCTTATTTGCAGCAGCAGGTGGTCAAAGCTCAGTCAGGTTTACCAAGCAGAGTAGCGACGGGTAATTTGTGGCAAGAAGCTTCTTTTCCAGTGGAAAGTTTTGAAGCCTATACTTCCCCCTTCGGCCCCCGCGGCGGGGATTTTCATTACGGTTTGGACATGGCGGCCCCGGAAGGCAGCTACATCCGCAATTGGTGGGGGGGTCAAGTTGTGGAAGTTTGGGAAGATGGCAGGTGCGGTACTGGTATGGTAGTGCGATCGGGAAATTGGGATCACATCTACTGTCACCTCAAAGGTAGGGTGCAAACCGCTAACGGCGGGCGTTATTATATCGATCGTGAAGGCGGCCTGCAAATTTGGCAGGGTCAAACTGTGCCGGCCGGTGCGAGAATTGCCAGAGTGGGGATGACAGGGCGCACGAGTGGGCCTCACCTGCATTGGGGATTGAAGTACGGCGGCCGCTGGGTAGATCCGGCTTTGGTACTTCGCGAAATGTATTCCAATCAATCTTAATTAGTCTGGGAATGAGGACTGAAGTCCTCACTACAAACTTGTAATTTTTAGGTTTGTAGTGAGGACTTTAGTCCTAATTCTTCTTAGTTTGTAGTGAGGACTTTAGTCCTAATTCTTCCAAAAAGAAGGACTGAAGTCCTCACTACAAACCTTACTGTAGTGAGGACTTTAGTCTTAATTCTTCCAAAAAGAAGGACTGAAGTCCTCACTACAAACCGGGAGCATCTCAGTTTTGCATTTATAGTGCGAGCGTCCCCGCTCGCGTGCTTGTATACGCACGCGAGCGGGGACGCTCGCACTGTGAAGAAAAAATGCTTCTTGCAAAACTGAGATGCTCCCCTACAAACCTTACTGCAAACATTTAATCACTGCTGACTAATTCACGTTGGGGCTAACTCTTTTTTTGTTGTCAACTCGGTGTATCGATCGACAATTCGGCGAAATTCCTCACCATCGATGGTTTCTTCATCCAACAGCGCTTCGACCAGCTTGTCTACCAAAGCGCGGTTTTCGCGGATAATCCGGCGGGCTTCTTCGTAGCAGTGAATAGCGATTTCTCGGACTTGCCGATCGATCTTCATCGCCATTGCTTCAGAATAATCCGATCGCGAATTCCAGTCTCGGCCCAAAAACACCTCATTGTTCGGACTTTCCAAAGCCACAGGCCCCAAATCCGACATTCCGTAAAGCGTTACCATCTGCCTCGCTAGCTTGCTAACTTCTGTGATATCGCTGCTGGCCCCCAGAGTTACTTCCGCATCGCCGTAAACTTCTGCCTCCGCAGCCCGTCCACCCAAAGCTACCGTAATCCGGCTTAACAGCCACGCCCGACTCCTCAAACCTTCGCTGTCAAGCATTTCTTCGTCGAGTACGTAGTTGGCAAAGCCTGCGATGCCACCGGAACGGGGAATGATCGTTACTTTTTCTAGGGTGTCGGTATTTTTGAGCATAGTTGATACGAGGGCGTGTCCGATTTCGTGGTATGCTACTAGCCACTTTTTCTTACTGTCGAGCAGCGGATTCAGAGTCAGCCCGATCGTAATTCGGTCGATCGCATCATTAACTTCCAAAGTACCAATCGTGTCTTTGCGTCGCCTCGCTGTCAGAATAGCTGCTTCATTGAGCAAGTTTGCCAAATCAGCGCCGGAAAAGCCTGGAGTGCGACGGGCAATCATGTCTAGGGCAACTTCCTCGTCGAGTTTTTTGTTGCGCGCGTGCACTTCCAAAATCCCCAAACGCCCTTTGTAACTGGGCAAATCTACCGTTACTTGGCGATCGAACCTACCGGGCCGCAGCAAGGCAGTATCGAGCACGTCGGGGCGGTTAGTAGCTGCAATCACAATCACGCCGCTGTTACCCTCAAAGCCGTCCATCTCTGTCAGCAACTGATTGAGAGTTTGTTCGCGTTCGTCATTTCCGCCGCCAATACCAGCACCGCGCTGCCTTCCTACGGCGTCTATTTCATCGATGAAGACGATGCAGGGCGCATTTTCTTTAGCTTTGCGGAACAAGTCGCGGACGCGGGAGGCGCCGACTCCGACGAACATTTCCACAAATTCGGAACCGGAGATGCTGAAGAATGGGACGGCTGCTTCACCTGCGATCGCTTTTGCCAACATGGTTTTACCTGTTCCCGGAGGCCCGATCAATAGAACTCCTCTGGGAATTTTGGCGCCGATGGCGTTGAAGCGTTCTGGTTTTTTGAGGAAGGTGACTACTTCTTGCAGTTCTTCTTTAGCTTCTTCGATTCCTGCTACGTCGTCGAACATCACGCCGGTTTTGGCTTCCATTTGGAAACGGGCTCGGGATTTGCCGAAGTTCATGGCATTTCCTTGCGATTGGGTCGATCGGCGCAGGATAGCCATCAACACTGCCAACACTGCAAAAATTACCAGCAAGTTTACTACTAAACTAACTGCGGCCGCGTTGTCGGCTGTTTGTTTGACTTCAAAGTCGATCTTTTTGGCGCGGATTTGCGAGTAGAGTTCTCGGTTGTTGTAGTCGAAGAGAGTAACAATTTGCGCCTGATCGCTTTTTTGATCTTTTAGCCTAACTTTGGCAGTTCTTTGGATTTCATCTATTTCGACTTTACTGACTTGTCCTTTTTCTATGTTGTCGATGAGTTGGCTGTAACTCATCGTGTTGTTTGGCGCGCTGTCGGCAAACACCGGGGTAGAGAGCAATATTCCTTGAGAAATCACCAAACTACCCAGGATGCGCCAAAGATTTCGTCCTGGAATTGATTTTTTAGGATTCTGCTGGCTCGATTTGTCTTTGTTTTCAGCTAGATGTCCCAGCCATGCGTGTTTCCAAGAATTTTTCATATTACTTTTTGCCCAAGGTGGAATACTGCCAAGATTGACCGCTTGTGGTTTGCTACGTTCGTTTATTTTAACAAGATGCCGGGTGTTCAATGGGTTTATCTGTCGATGACATCTCAATAGGTACCTGAAGATGCAGGATTTTGAACCCACTGCGACTCAGAAACCGGGTTTTTTCGCGGCATCAGGGGCTTTCACCAAGAATTTTGGCAAAAACCCGGTTTCTCTGTCCCTCCACTGAACTTACCAGAAAGAATTCGTTTAAAGCCGGAACCTTGAGCGGGAGAAATTAAAATCCGACTATTCATTACTCCAATCCTCGGACTTCCAGGTAGAGGTCGCTCTTAACTGTCAACTGTCAACTGTCAACTGAATTTACGCACTGCGACTCAGAAACCGGGTTTTTTACCAAATCTGTCGGCTCTCACCAAGAATCTTGGCAAAAACCCGGTTTCTCGGCCCCTCCCACTCTCTGCGACTCAGAAACCGGGTTTTTTACCAAATCTGTGGCTTTCACCAAGAATCTTGGCAAAAACCCGGTTTCTCGGCCACGTCAAATCCCAAATCTAAAATCGATTGACATTTGCCGATCGCACTTGTTAGACTAATCATAGTCGTAATGAGTACGTCTTAGTCAAGCAGTTATTGTTTTTCAACTCCTATGGTAAAGATTGTCGGCATTGGTGGAAGTTTGCGGGCTGGCTCCTACAGCCAGTTAGCGCTGACGGTAGCAGCAGGACGGGCGCAGGCCCTGGGCGCAGAAGTTGAAATATTCGATTTGCGATCGCTCGATCTGCCCTTCTGCGACGGCGAGAATGATTATCACGATTACCCGGATGTGGAAAAGCTGCGGAATGCGGTACGCCAAGCCGACGGTTTAATTTTGGCAACGCCGGAGTATCACGGTAGCGTTAGCGGTGTTCTCAAGAATGCCCTGGATTTGATGAGTTTCGAGCATTTGGACGGGAAAGTTGCGGGTGCAATCAGCGTGTTGGGAGGACAAGTCAACAACAACGCCCTTAACGATTTGCGAACGATTCTGAGATGGGTACACGCTTGGGTAATTCCCGAACAAATTGCGATCGGACAAGCTTGGAAAGCTTTTAGTCCTGATGGTAAATTGTTGGATGAAAAACTGTCTCAAAGGTTCGATGAATTTGCTATGAGTTTGGTAGAAAATACTAAAAAATTGCGAGGAATTTCGTAACACATTTTCCTAACTGTCAACTGTCAACTGTCAACTGTCAACTGAATTAAAATGGCATATCGATCGCATCCCCGAAAGGATGCGGTACGTCGATCGGCATTCTTCCGGGTTTAGACTCATAGTTGTCAATCCACTTTTTGGCCAATTCCAAAGCTTCCTCTTCAGTTTTGGCATTTTGGACGGCGACGTGGCGGTTGCCGCAGCTATCCCAAACTTCGACGTAGAATACTTTCTGGGATTGAAGAATCCAACCTTTATAAGTGTCTGCTGGTTCCATACTTAAAATCGTAAAATAATCCGGCGGGGAGTTGGACTGACGACCTAATTATAAATATTGCACCGTGTAAAATGAATTTTACAGGGGGTTCTATAGTATTTTTGGAAAAAAGTCAGTGTTACGGTTAACCTCGTCATTGACCCCAGCCCAAAGGCATGGGGCTTGAAAGAGGAAGGCTCACCACCTTCACAAATTCAGGACTAAACCAGTGTCTAGCCTACGTCTTTAAGACAAACTGAACTGTCTGGGAGTGGTATCCCGCAAAACGTTAAGAATGCCACCGCAGCGTT